>JAUZOF010000572.1 GCA_030706585.1 Bacteroidota bacterium | reverse complement strand
GAAAGTCGCGAAGTGTTGGGTGAAGGAGGTGAGTTGCTGAGCGGTTGTGGTGTTGTTCGTAGCTTGTAAAGCAACTACATATACACCAAGTAACAGCAGTAGGGTGTGAATTCGTGTCTTCATAATATTGTTGTTTTTAATGGCTGACAAGGTATGTGACGATGTCAGGTGTGGTATTTGAATCGTTTCTGTTCTTCTACACCTGACAGGTTTTCAAAACCTGTCAGGTGTATCCGCAAGCATCACTTACACATCGCCCCGATCACCCCTCTTTCCGTCACCGTCTCCGCGCTGACATTCATCGCCTTGCAGGAGCCGTTATTGAAGAAACTGATGGTCGCCTTACCGTTGGCATCCGTCTTTACATCGGGATTCCAATAGAGGGTACGGCGGTAGTCTTTCTCGTCGGGGAGAAGGGCTTTTTCGTAATTAGGTTGGAAGAATTCTTTGGTGTAGGAGTAACCTGAGAATTTTGTCTCGCGTGTTCCTAATGGCTCATGATGATAGGCCTTTTTGCAATGAATAAGAACTAGGATTATTTTACCGTGATTATACTTTGTAGAATTAATAATTTGAGGGCAGATTCGTAATATATCGTCTAATTCTTCTACAATAACCAATGATTCTATTTCTTCTATTTCAGGTAAAATATTTTTATGACTAAATATATCATCATTATGACTGTCATTTGATTGAACTGTAACGCCTGTTGCATTTGTACTTGATTCACTACTTAACCCGTCAGATAAAATACCGCTTAATTCACTGGATATAGTGGAAGAATTATCCCGAATAAAAAGAACCGTTTTATTTCCTTTATATCTAGGCTCATCAGAACCGCCATAAACAAAGTAATTATTCAGCTTCCCTAATAATTCGTTTATACCAGCGGGTTCCCAATCCCCAATATCCCGGATCTTATCCATTTCCTTTTCCACTTTATATTCGATGTTCAACTTAATGGCAGGAGTACTACTTTTTTTACCTTTTACAGTCACTTCTTTTAGTAGGTGATTCTTTTTATCCATTGATAATTTTTTGTCATTTTCATTTTGACGTGGGGCATCCAAAGTTTTATCATTGGTAGAATCTTCTACTGAAACCTCCGATTCTCTTGCCATACTAATATATTCCTGCATGTGAAGTTCAGGGTAAAAATACCCCCTCACATCTGGACTAAAATTACGATTCAGCAGAATATTCTTCTCCTTTTTCTTACCATTCTCTTTCGTTTGAAGAATTAATTTACCCTGCCCCTGAAAGTCCTGCAAAGCAAAAGTAAATTTCCCCTCTTTGTCCGTCAGACATTTTCCTCTCTGTGAAGTGCTATCCCCCAATAAAGTCATACTCAAATCAATATTCTCTATCTTCTTTTTGGAAAATAGGGATTGCACCGATCCCTGAATGTACAATCCATCCTCTATCGGCTGTTTTGCATCAAACGGCGTAACACCCGCCATCTGTTTCCATACGTAGCGGCTCCAGCCCTGAGTCAGCATCAGCAAGTCGAGTGCCTGGTGACGGGTGGCATCGTCCGATTCAAAGTAAAAGCCGGGATTCTCGATGTAGCCTTTGAGTTCTGAGGAGAGAAGCAGGTTGGTCAACACGTTGTCGCTGTAGGGATTGGTGGAATTGGTGGCGGCATCACGCACGGCAACGGAGAAAGTGGTCTCCACCGGATTGCCTTTCAGGTCATTTAAGCGGAAATCCATATTCACCCGTTCGAAGGGATTGTAAGCGGCCTTGTCCTGTGTGGAACTAATCTTCATCTGGCTGAAGTGGTTGACAAAAGCGAGACGTTCGCCCAACACCTCACCATTTGCATTAAACAGGGTCAGTTGAATCACCCCCGATGGCAGGATTTTCTTGGGAATCATCAACTGCTGCACACTGTCCTGAGTCATTTCCAACTGGTCGGAAGCATACACTTTTCCCCGGCAGGATATCGTCAGACCTAACGCTTCTCCCTTAAACGCAGAACTTCGTTGCACCACGAATCCCATCTTTTCGGCATCGCTGTTATCGACGGAAACCACATATCCCACCGGTAAAGCCGTGGGCAGTTCAAATGAATACTCCTTACCCTGGCATTGTGCTTTCGCAATATATTTTCCCGCTCCGGGAGTGAAATCAAAAACGCCCATACCCTGATAGCCGGTCTCAAATTCGGCCACCTTATTACCCTGCGCATCCACGACAATGCCGGACACAGGCGCATTTCCGCCTTCCTTATCAATCGCTTTAAAAGCCACTTTAGAGGTTAAACCGGTTACGAGATTACCGCCTTCGGGGTAAAAGGTCAGATTCAACCGCTCTTTCTTCTCACCGGAGGGGCGGAATTGAGGAACCCGTTGGGAATTGGGGCGCTCGGTAATCACTTTCTTATAATCCCCCTCAGACAAAGGCTTGTCATAGACCGGAAACACCCGCGAGAAATAGTTCTGCTGACCGAAGTTAAGCATATAACGGGTATAGGCACGCACTTCATAGAATCCGGCAAAAGTCAGCACCGGCAGTTTGAAATCGCCGTGACACTGGCCATTCTCAATTTTGTATTTCTTAGTTTCCACAACATTGCCTTCGGGAGAAACCAGTTCCACGTACAGAACTTTGCTCAACAGGCTCAGACCGTTCCGTTCGGCTGTCACTACGTAGGCTTTGAACCAGATATTCTCGCCCTGATAATAGGCGGTATTATCGAAATGCAGATAGACTTTCTCCTGCGGGTAATCCTTGGCGAAAGTCGCGAAGTGTTGGGTGAAGGAGGTGAGTTGCTGAGCGGTTGTGGTGTTGTTCGCAGCTTGTAAAGCAACTGCATATACACCAAGTAACAGCAGTAGTGTTTGAATTCGTGTCTTCATAATATCTTATTGTTTTAACACTGACAAGGTCTGCGACGATGTCAGGTGGTGGTATTTGAATCGTTTCTGATCTTCTACACCTGACAGGTTTTGAAAACCTGTCAGGTCTGAATCACAAT
>JAUZOF010000571.1 GCA_030706585.1 Bacteroidota bacterium | reverse complement strand
TTCCGGGTTGAAAGAGTCGGATCGTATTGGTAGAGACTTCCGGCTTTTGTTGCAACCCAGATGTTTTGATTGTTGTCTTCTAGAAAAGCCTTAATTGTATTGCCGTTTCTTCCCGAGTTGAGAGGTCCCGGGTATACGGTTTGTACATTTCGGTATGAGAATGAGATTTTATTAAGGCCCATATATTCAGTCCCGATCCAGATATTGTTGAAATCATCTAACGCAATTGACAACAAATAATTGGATGATAATGAATAAGGATTATTGGGTTCCGAAACATAATGATCCAGAGTTCCCTTGGCTCGATTATAGCAATACAGTCCATTTCCGTATGTGGTTATCCATACGTTGCCGTGACGGTCTCCCAGAAACTGATATCTTTCTTCATCAATCAGCTGAAGCATTGAACCAGGTAAGAGATTCAGTTTAACGACTTTCTTATTCTGCGGATTATACATCCATACATTTCCTGTGCGATTATAAACCCAAAGATCCCCGAATCTGTCTGTCTGGACATTGGGAGAGCCAAGCATTTTCTCTCCGAAGATTGTTTCACCTGGAGAAAATTGTCCTGAATAGGTATTGTAAATGATGATTCCCTGATTTCTGGTAGAAAGAAGAAGCTGGTAAGGGCTAATGACTGCAGTCTTGATAATTTCACAATTGGAGTACTCAGACATCATTCCCAGTTTGCGGTTTTTCAGGTCGTAAGATACTACTTTTCCTCTTTGTGAGACGAAATAAACTTTGTTGTTTAACTCATAAGCTTTAAAAAACGGAAGCGCCTGTTTGCCCGAAAAGATAGTATTAACCACCTGTCCGTTAATTGTCATGACAATTCCATTAGACGTGAGAAGCCATACATTGTGGTAGTTATCTTCTACGATGTCATTAATTTTATCGGAAGGAATGTGATTGATCTGTTGGTTGGTCGAATATACCTTTGTCTCGATTTTGTCCTCTGCAAAAGAAATCTTTACACATCCGGCAGTTGCGCTCCCCAACCAGATATTATGCTGACTATCCTCGTAAAAAAGGTTGAACTTAGTGTTCCGTAATGTCTTATTATCAAATATCGGAATGAATTTCCCTTTTCGTGGGTCATAGCAATGATAGAGATCAGCATAAGTCCTGATCCAGATATTTCCTTTACTATCGAGGTTGAGCTCTTTCAGCTTTCCACTGGAGAGGGATGAGGTATTTCCGGTCTCGGGCTTAAAGCTTTTGAACTTAATACCATCGAAACGATCGAGTCCGTTGAGTGTAGCGCACCATAAGAATCCGGTGTTGTCTTTTAGCAGGTCACGTATGGTATTGTGCGACAGTCCATCATTTGTAGTCAGGCGTTCGAAGGTGGGTTGGCCTTCAGCAAAGGTAAGAAGCGGAAACAGCGCTATAAACAGAGTAAACTTGATACAGCTTATCAAACGCATTTTTGGTATAGTTTTTAAGGATTAAAAGGTCTGTTATTTGTACAAAGATACACGATTTACCTCAAGTCTGTAATGGTTAATTATCGGATTATATGGAGCAATGTATTATTTGTCTCATGTATATGTACAAATATTGATACTACAAATAGTACAGCTTGGATTATTATTCATTCATCTGTACGTTTTTCCATTTTAGATGAGTTTAGTTCGTTGTTCTTTTGCAATATCCAATGTTAGGTGATTGTTCCCCGGCTTTTTATTATTTTATAGACAGCTTAGGGAAATGAAGGCACAAACTGTTTTAAGTTTATCCGGATAAATCTAATACGATATTTAAACTTAATAGGACTCCATCAGTCGGACTTAACAGAAAAACCAGATTCACAGAAATAAGAAGCGAAACTACCCTATTGACTATGAGAAAAACATTGTTATTGCTTATCGCATTAATTGCTTTCAACCAGATATATTCGGCATCATCAAAAGTTATTGACCTGAAAGGTAAATGGGCTTTTGCCATGGACCAAAACGATGAGGGCTTAACAGGGAAATGGTTTGCCAAAAAATTAAACGATTCCATCAAACTTCCCGGTTCAATGGTCGAAAACCTGAAAGGTTTTGATATTGACCTGAAAACAAAATTTACCGGAAGTATTTATGACAGTTCCTGGTACTTTAATCCCAAAATGGAAAAGTACCGTCAACCCGGTAATATCAAGATGCCATTCTGGTTGACACAATTGAAACACTATGTCGGATTGGCCTGGTACCAGAAAGATGTGGTGATTCCTTCTTCTTGGAAAGGTGAGCACGTGGTGCTTTTTCTCGAACGTCCCCACTTCATTACCCGTGTTTGGGTAGATAATGTAGAAGTGGGTTCACAGAATTCTTTGACTGTTCCGCATGTTTTTGATATCACTTCTGCAATAAAACCCGGAAAACACCGCATCACTGTGCGTATTGATAACCGCATGAAGGATATCGATGTGGGGCAGAACTCTCATAGCGTAACAGACCATACCCAGGGAAACTGGAACGGTATGGTGGGAGCGCTTCAATTGCAGGCAGGTTCACCCGTGTGGTTTGATGATATTCAGGTATTTCCTAATCTGAAAAATAAGACAGCGCTTGTCAAAATCAAAGTGATGAATGGCAAAGGAACTCCTGTTTCCGGCAAAATTACCTTGTCTGCTAAAAGCTTCAACAGCAATAAGGCACATTCAATATCTCCTATAGAAATACCTTTTACCGTTTCCGGAAAAGAAAACGAAGTGACTGCAACCCTCCAAATGGGCGAAGGGATGTTGACCTGGGATGAATTTGCCCCTGCTCTATACAATCTCTCCGCGACATTGACTGTCGGTAAAGAGACTGATGCTAAAAACGTTGAGTTTGGTATGCGTGAAATGAGTATTCAGGGGAAATATTTCTATGTAAATGGTCATAAAACGGTTCTGCGTGGAACTGTTGAAAACTGTCTTTTCCCTCTTACCGGTTACGCGCCAATGGACGAAGCTTCCTGGGAAAGAGTGTTCCGTATCTGCAAAGCGTACG
>JAUZOF010000570.1 GCA_030706585.1 Bacteroidota bacterium | reverse complement strand
GGCAAAAGCAAGTGATTTTTCTAAAACAGCGGAACAGGCCATTAATACAATTCGTGATCGTGCTGGTTCTGGTCATGTAAACGCGAAGTATATTGCAGATCCGCATAAGTTTATGGATGAAGTTAGAAGAGAACGTGCGGTAGAGTTGTCGTTTGAAGGTTACCGTTTCAATGACTTACAGCGATGGCTGTTGTTGACCGAATATCCTTACAACGTCAAGACTTCTCAAGAATTTGATCGGGTAGAAAGCGACGATTTCTTCAAGACGAATGACCCGAGAAATGCCCGGGTGGCTAACTTTAGAGAAAAGGTTATCGTGACCCGCCTGTTTGGTACAAAACACTATTGGTTCCCACTGAAGATTAAAGATACCTCAATGTATCCGTCATTTGGACAGAACCCTGGGTGGTAATTCAATTGAGTAATAATGTTTAACAACAAATGAATAAACGATGAAATACATACAAATAAGATTCATTTTATGTGTGATGCTGGCTTTTACTTCTTTTAGTTTTGTAGAAGCACAGACATCAACACATAATGAAACTGATTCTTTGAATGGCACAAAAAACTCATTGGTACAAGTGGCTTATCGTAAAGTGCTGCAGAGTGATTTGTTGGGAGGAGTTTCTGTAGTAAACTTCGAAGACTTGATGAAGAAAAACTATAACACATATAGTTTGGATAATATGCAAGGCTACATTGGAGGTTGGAATGGAAACTCTTTATGGGGAATGGATAGTTATTTGGTATTAATTGATGGAGTTCCTCGTGATGCAAATAATGTGGATCCTACTGAAATTGATCAGATAACTTTCCTGAAAGGAGCCTCTGCGGTTGTTCTTTATGGTAGTCGTGCAGCTAAAGGTGCCGTATTAATAACTACCAAAAGGGGAAAATCAGGTGGTAATATCATTAATGTGCGTGCGAATACCGGATTTTTTGTCTCTAAAAGCTATCCGAAATATTTAGGCTCTGCCGAGTATATGACGTTGTATAATGAGGCTCGGGTTAACGACGGTTTGTCTCCTTTATATAGTGCTCAGGATATATATAATTATGGTAGCGGAAGCAATCCCTATCGTTATCCGAATGTGGATTTCTATTCGTCCGACTATTTGAAAAAAGCGTATAACCGTTCCGAAGCAATTGCGGAAATTTCAGGAGGTAACAATCGCGCTCGTTACTATACCAATATCGGTTATTATAGCCAGGGCGATCTGTTTAAGTTTGGTCAAGCGAAGGATAACAATACAAATCGTTTGAATGTTCGCGGAAACATTGATTTTGACATAAACGACTTTATTAAGACTTACGTAAATGCCAATGCAACTTTTTATAACACACGCAGTGCAAAAGGTGATTATTGGAATTCTGCCACAACATTACGTCCGAATCGTTTGAGTCCTTTGGTTCCTTTGAGTTATCTAGACAAAAGCGATGCGACAGACTGGACTATGATTAACAATAGTGCGAATATTCTCAATGGTAGCTATTTCCTTGGAGGTACACAGGCTGATTTGACCAATGTCTTTGCAGATACCTATGCAGCTGGTTATAAGAAGTGGACAAGTCGTCAGTTTCAATTTGATACAGGATTGGATATCGATTTGAGAAGAACCTTGAAGGGCTTGTCATTTAAAGGTATGTTTGCGGTCGACTATGCAACCGCTTATACTCTTTCATATGATAACACTTATGCGATCTATGCACCTACTTGGGCTAATTATAATGGCGTTGATGTAATTAATTCGTTGACAAAATACAATAAGGATCAACAGTCGGGTAATCCGAATGTTAGTGGTTCGTCAGATAAGCAAACACTTGCTTTTTCTGCTCAGTTCGATTATAAAACAACCATTAATAACGTGCATAATATTGTAGCTACATTGGTTGCTGCCGGTTTTCAACAAACACAATCAGGAACCTATCATAAAACTTCGAATGCAAATCTGGGTATACAGTTGACTTATGATTACATGAAGAAGTATTATGCTGATTTCGGTGTTGCGGGTGTTCATTCGGCAAAACTTCCAAGCAGTAATCGAGAGGCTCTCTCTCCATCACTGACCTTAGGTTGGAAATTGAATAAAGAGGGCTTCTTGGCTAACTCGTCTGTTGTTGACGATTTGACATTAAGTGCATCGGGAAGTATTTTGAATACTGATTTGGATATTAGTGACTATTACATGTATGCATCCAACATTACACAAGCCAATGGCGCTTGGTGGGGCTGGTACGATGGAGCTTCGGAACAATCCACCAATGTGCTTCGTGGAGCCAATCCTGATTTGACATACATTAAGAGAAAGGAGTTCTCGGTGAATGCGAAAGCTTCTTTGTGGAAAAACTTGGTTAATGTAGATGCATCTTACTTTACCAATACAATGAATGGTTTGGTAATTATACCAACAACGATTTATCCTAGCTATTTTTCTATCGGGTATCCTAATACTTCGTTTCTTCCCAACACGAACTTTAATAATAATTCTAGGTCTGGTTTTGACTTAAAAATGAATTTTAACAAACGAATCGGGAAAGTAGATTTCTCATTGGGTTTGGCTGCTACTTATTATAAAACGAAAGCAACAAAACGAGACGAAAATTATCAGTATGCATACCAGAATCGTACCGGCAGACCATTGGATGCTATATGGGGACTGCAGTGCTTAGGTTTTTATTCCAAAGATGAAGTAGCTGCGATCGATGGTACTAGTGCTCATCCAAGATCGACTTTTGGCGCAGTTAAAGCCGGAGATCTGAAGTATGCAGATACCAATCACGATGGTGTTATTGATGAAAAAGACGAAGTGTATCTGGGACGTGGTGGATGGTATGGAGCTCCGCTGACGACAGGGGTGAATCTTACAGTTAAGTATAATAATTTTACTTTCTTTGTATTGGGAACCGGCGGCTTTGGCGCTAAGGCCATGAAAAATAGCACTTACTATTGGGTGTATGGAGAAGGAAAATACTCGGAAGTCGTTCGTGGACGTTGGACTGAGG
>JAUZOF010000057.1 GCA_030706585.1 Bacteroidota bacterium | reverse complement strand
GCCCAACTGGATCGCTAATCCGTCATTTAGTAATAAGGTCTCATCATCTACGAACCGCGACTTCAGCAACAGCGCCGGATATTATATCTCCAGTCTGGTACGTGCATCCTTGCTGACCCGTTTAGCTGAGATGTCCGGTACTTCACCGAGGGCCTATTCGGTAAATGAATACCTAACGGATCTGGAGAAATGCATCTACGAAGAACTCTCTACCCGTAAACCGGTAGATTATTATCGCCGTAGTCTGCAAAAGGCTTATGTCAACGAGCTGTTTAATGCTGTGTTCACAACGACAAATGAGATTGGTGGAACTCCGATGATTAACGAGAGTGTCGCCAAAACAGACGTTCCTTCAATCGTAAAAGTACATCTGGCAACCCTCAAAAGCAAAATCGATGCAGCTTCTGCCTCTGGCTCCGACGCCATGACTCGTATCCACTACAAAGACCTGAGCGAGCGTATTGGGGTCATCCTCAACAAACGGAAGTAAAAACATCAATATTTGTATGCTTCTTATCGGTTATGCCTTTGGTATTTATTGTACCTGGGCATGACCGATTAAGTTGCTAAATCTCCAGGACTTACAATGTCCAATCATTCAATTTTCGGTTCAATACCCAATCTACCATGACGGAATAATTATCATTCCGCTTATAGCTTTTATTATGAGACACCTACTTTTTACTCTTTTATTGTTATTCTCTATTTCTGCCTTTTCACAAAACAGCACCATCAGTTTTATCAACGACACGACTTTGGATGCTGCACTATCCATTGCCAAACAAAAACACAAAAAATTATTGCTCTGTTTCGATCTGAACGAAAAGAATAAGAAACATTCGTTGAAGCTGGATGTATTCTCTCAAAAAGAAGTAGGCGAATATTATAATGAACACTTTGTTTGTATGAGCGTCTATATCCAATCTAAAAGCAATAAAGAAATCTGTAAGCAATTCAATGTCAAAGGAACACCCGACTTTATATATCTAAATGAAAACGGAGAAATTATCCACCGGGCAATTGGCCAGTTGATGGGAGGCTTTTCGTGGTTTATCGATTTGGGCAAAGTAGCTCTGGACAGCACTAAAAACCTGAAAGCATATCAAGACAAAATAGCCAATGGAGACCTGACTCCGGCTACGTTATTTCAATATTTCCGGCTTACAATATCAATGGAAAATCCTCGTAAACTCTTGGATCAATATTATAACCGGATAAGTGATGAACAGAAATACTCTATTGATACGTGGAACTTATTCAGAAGTTGGGATAATAATATTGAATCTCCAATGTTTGATTTCTACATAAATAACCGACAAAAAACAGAAGACAAGATTGGTAAAAAAGAGGTAGAGCAAATGATCGTAGAAATGATGGACAAATGTCAATCTGATACGGCTAAATATTACTGGTTCAAAGAAATAGCTCCTGAGATATTTAAACGAAACAAAGAAAGTAACGATTTCTATAATGCTATGGCTTATTACGAATATCAAAAAGCAGATAAGAATAGCTGGAAAGACTTTCTCCTGAAAGCCCAAATATACTTTGTGAATTCAGATATACCAGCAGATGAATATCATTCGGCCAGTCTGTTTGTTTATTCAAATTACATGAAATACAAAGACAAAAAAGCGTTGAAGTTCGCACTCGGTTGGGCTGGATTATGCATTAAGGCTAGCCCCGAAAATAGCAAATACGCTGATTGTTATGCTCATATCCTGTATGATTTACATAAGGAGAAGGAAGCAATCCTTTACGAGGAAATGGCTGTAAAGAATGGAACAAAAAGTGATGATTACGATTCATATCAGAAAGAGCTGGAACGTTTCAGGAAAAGAAAATAGCATCAAATCCGAATAATTATGAATCTCACAATTACCCAAAAGAGATTCTCTTTTTTGACAGATAAATATGACATCAAAGAAGATGAATTTCTTATCTACAGAGCGGAATCAATATTATTCTCCTTTCAAAAAAAGATCAAGATAACAGATCTTTTCAATATCGAGAAATTTAGGATAACAAAGACCATAACCTTGTTTCATCCAACATATGAAATCGAGTACAAAAACGGTTCTAATCTTACCATTGAAGGAAAATCACTGCTATATGATTACTTTGTACTAAAAATTCCAGAAGGCATATACGAAATTCATCACCAGAAAGGACTTAAGTTGGCAATATTCAACAAAGAAGAACAGATTGCAGAAATACGTAAAAACAGAATTAAGGTTTTCAAAGGAGACGAATATTATATCAGCGCTAATTCTGATGTAAGAAAAGATTTATTGATCGCCATATGTCTGGTCTGGGATATAAATGATTTTAAGAATTCCGATAATGCCGTTACGATTGACCTTGAAAATATCGGACCTGTAAAAAGAAATGCAGATCAAAACTGGACGCCAATTAGATAATCTCATGAAAAACAGAATACTATTCCCACTCTGCCTTATTGGTCTTTCAATATCAATTTTCCCCGAAATACCAGATAGGCGTACGAATGACACGGATACCGTCTGGAAGAGCAATCAGGTAATTATACTGGGCGATACAACGATTGACCGGACAAAGATAAATTATACAGCAGCCCGGTTTGAGCCTTATATTTCATTCGGGGACTTTAAAGCGAAATCACTATTCAAAGGCATTAAAGTGCCAATAAATTTCAAAAGGAATACTACAGCACGGAGATATAAGACCAGAATCAGCGAGACTTACCAGACAACGGGAGTAAACTTCGGAGGACACTACTGTTTTGTATTTTGGGGGTGCGGCTCACCCTGCAAGAGTAGTGCTATCGTCGATCTTCAAACTGGGAAAGTATATGACGGCCCAACTTCAGAATTAGGTTATAAATACAGGAAAGATAGCTATATGATAATAGTAAACCCACCGGATTCGTCAGGCTTTTTCGATGATTGCATTTACTGTCATCCTGAGATTTGGGTATGGAATGAACAGACTAAAAGATTCATAGAAAGGAAACCGTCTAAAAGATAAAAAAGCTCCTTATTACCAGATAGGCGATAAGGAGCTTTTTAGCTATATGATTGTCTCTCTAAATCATTACAAAAGATCAACTATACAACTTATTGACAACCCAAAGTCTGAACTTCACAGGCAGACGGCTATAAAGGAAGCAAATAAACTGATACTGAACACCGGGAACGACTACCGGTTTCATCCGTTTTGCAAATATCTGGTTCACAATTTTTGAAGCTACATCTACGGGATTCATTCCGTTTTGTTCATCTTTTTCCATAATACCAACAGCTGTTTTCATTGATTTAGTATATACCGAATCTGATAGCTGAGAGGCAGCGGTATATTTACGTGCAGCTGTAAATTCCGTTTTCGTATCACCCGGCAATACAGTACAACACTGGATATTAAACGGTTTCAACTCCATAGATAAGGCTTGCATGAATACCAACAAAGCGGATTTCCCTGCAGAATAGAATGCCTGGAAAGGGATAGGTACAATGGCGGCAACCGATGAAGTGGTAATGATTCTGCCGTAACCCTGTTTACGAAATACAGGGAGACAAGCCTGAATGGTTTTTACAGCACCAAAGAAGTTAGTCTCCAACTGGTAACGCATTTCCTCTTCTGAAGTATCTTCGATGGCTCCGGCAATTCCGTTACCAGCATTACAGATTACAGCATCTAAGCGGTTGTTTTCCCTGATTATCTGAGCTACTGCACTTTCGATCTCTTCCGGATTGTTTACATCCATTTTCACATGAACCAACTCTCCAGTGCCGTTCGCTGCTTTTCTTGGCTCACCTCCCCGACGGGAAGCTGCATATACTTTTACACCTTTATTCATCAGGCTTTCAGCCGTAGCAAGTCCTATTCCGGCACTTCCACCGGTGATAAGCACAACTTTTTGTTCCATATTATTGAGTATTGTGGTTTATATATTCCCAATTCATTAAACGCCGGATTCATATCTTCAGCGATATCAATCCGGCGTTTGCAAAATTAGTAGAAAATTCAAGACAATAGCCTTTTACTCCATCACCATTCCCTTTGCTGCGAAACCATCCTTGAGATGAAGCAATGCTTCACTTTTCACCTGCTCCCGTTTGGAAATCGTAGTCCAGAAATGAACTTTCAGCCAACAGGCTTCAGGAGTGACTTTGGTAAATAGAACGACCGGTTTCTTTTTCCCGATGACATGCGGTTGATTTTCCAAAGTGGTATTGATGATTTCATTAATCACATTAGCATCCAGCTCTTCACCGGAAAGAGAAAATTCTATCATCTCCCTGCGTTGGTCATTGCTATAAGTCCAGTTAACAATATTCTGAGAAGTCAGTATTCCGTTAGGGATAATTACTTCAGCGCCATCTGCCGTATTTATGGTACTGGCACGTAGTCCGATTTCTTTCACTTTTCCAGACTGTCCGCTTACTTCAATCTCATCTCCTACCTGAAATTAACCGTAAAAAATCAGGATAATACCTGAAATCAGGTTATTCACTATCGACTGTAATCCCAAACCAATACCGACACTCAATGCACCCAAAACAATGGTAATTTTGTCCAATGGTAATCCCGACGCTGCGATTGCCAACAGATATCCGGAACAAAGCACAAACAAACGAATCATCAACAAGCGGGAGTGCTGTCCCTTAGTGACCTCGGTAATATCGTCAAGGTCACTGCCCACTGCTCCCAACGCATAACTAATCAAACGCTGCAACAAATGTGCCACCCAGATAATGGCAAAAAAGAGCAATATGCTGATTAACCTGAAAGATACGCTTCCCACATTGCGTGTAGCATAAAAAAACTGCTCCACACTGCTGCTGATTGTCGGATAAATATTCAGGTTAGAGGTAAGTAGGATAAACCACAAGATAAGAATGAGAAAAGTTAAGGGTAATCTCAGTTTGCGAATTACAATGTGATGGTCAAACGGTCTGTCAATTCCTTTACGTAACCGGCTGTTTTCGATTTGCAGAAAAACGATCTCCTGAACCGTATCATACATCACCGGTAAGGCTATAGCCTGCAATATGGCAAACACGGAGGAAATGCCCAACAAACAAGAAAGGGAGAACCGGCCAAACAAGTTGGCAACTATACCCAGAAAAGCTAAAGCAATACTGGTCAATGCTGCATATCTAATCCAGTTATAGAACAGGGTTTGTTTATCCAGTTTTTTGATAAATCGGGATACATACGCAATCATTACGCCGTAAAGTACCAATTGCCATAGACGCTGTATAAATGTGGATTCCACAAAAAGGTTTGTGATGACAATGACCAAAGCGACAATCAGCATCGCCTGCCACTCCTTCCATACCTCTCGTTTCCACTTATCTTTAAATATGACTGAAATAACAATGGTCAATAACAAATAATCAATCGCCAGATAGGATACTGGCGCATACGCATCGAAAAACTGCATCATCAGTAAAACGACCACCAAGATAGCTGATACAGGTTTGTTATTCAGGTATTTCAGATTGAGAAATGCCAGTTTCCGGTTGTCATTCCGGCATTCATGCAACAAATTCCGGGAATAGTAAAGCCATCCGAAAAGCAACAACGTTATCAGTAAAATAAATATTCTTTGCCATAAAGTCTGGGAAAAATAATATCCGATTGCCTTGAATTCCCTGTCCAGTTTATGGTTAAACTGAACTGTGTTTTTGGAGTCAGTATCAGATGATTTATCTGATTTCCAGAAATAATTAACCTCTTCTCCCCAAAGTAATTCGCTTGCCTTATCCATACGGGTTTCAAGAGAACTCAACATATTGGAAAGGGTAATCGAATTTTCGGAAGCATTTAACTTCAAAGCATTAAGCGTTCTAAGTTTTTCCCTTATCTGTTTATCGGTAGTGTACCATTTGGTTTGCAAACGATCCATACGGGCGTTAAACTTCCACCGCAACGACGAATCGGCACATAACGCCTTAAATACAGAATCGGTCATTGCCCCTTTCAGCCTTAATTTGGAATGATATAAGCGGTTGTACAGATTCTTAAGATTCAGCTGAGTCCGCTGATTCTGATTGTAAAGGTTGGACAGGAAGTTATGATACAAATAAAGGTTCTTCATATGAACTCCTGTTTGTCGTTCGCTAACATAAAGGCGGATTCGTTCCGTTTCATTGGTAAGGTCATCAATTCTCCTACCGAGAGTCACCACTTCTACACCAAGGCGAGCACTGTCCAGAATATCATTCAACCGGTCATTGATACGTTCAATACTCATCATGTAGTCGCTGGTTGTCAGCGTATCGCTGGCCCAAACCAGTTTCTTGTGCCAAGTCTTTTTCTTAGGTTCCGGCACTACGGGAACCGGCTGGACAATAGTATCTACCGTTTTTTCTGCCAGTTGAGCATTTTGTTCGGTAACGACCGGCTGAGCTACATCCGGTTCGGTCTGGGCATAAGCACCTAAACCGAGGGCAAATATTAAGCTTAGAAGAAGAATTCGTAGCGTTCTCATCTGTTTTCCTTTATTGAAGTGGCGTTTTGTCATTGAAAAAGAAAATTTGAATGTGCAATACATGAATAGCCAAAGTATTCAGCTGTATAAATCTCTAACAAAATTAGGAGCAAATTGCTTTCGTCAAAGCCCCCGGACTTAAAATATAATCAGGACTCGGCTATTTTTCAAAATAAGTCTTGAAAATGAGCGGTTTTAAAGAATGCAGCTGAACAATTCTTTGTTGCCATAGTTTTATTCGCAAACCCGAAACAAAAGCTATTTAAACTTCAAATACGTAATTATGATGTCTATGCTTCTATCTCCTTTGACTATAAAAGACGTAACCTTCAGAAACCGGGTAACCATTTCTCCCATGTGCCAATATTCCGCAGCCGACGGATTTGCCAACGACTGGCATTTGGTCCATTTGGGCAGCAGGGCGGTAGGTGGCGCCGGACTCATAATTCAGGAAGCCACAGCTGTTTCACCAGAAGGGAGAATTACTCCCGGCGATTTGGGACTATATAAAAAGGAACACATCGAAATGCTGAAACGCATTACTACATTTATACATCAGCAAGGTGCTGTGGCTGGTATTCAACTAGCTCATGCGGGAAGAAAAGGCAGTTGCAATCTCCCCTGGCTCGGTGGTAAACAATTAAACGAAAAGGAAGAAGGATGGCAAACGGCAGCACCATCAGCCATTGCATTTGGAGAATGTGACCGTGTTCCATTGGAAGTAGATTTCAATGAAATTCAAAGAATTATTCTGGCATTTAAAACCGCGGCTAAACGGGCATTATTAGCAGGTTATAAAGTGGTGGAAATTCATTCAGCTCACGGATATCTGTTACATGAATTTTTATCTCCTATAACCAACCACAGAACAGACCAATACGGCGGGAGCTTTGAAAACAGAATCAGATTATTACTGGAAGTGGTGGATGCCGTACAAAGCGAATGGCCGGAAAACCTCCCACTTTTTGTGCGCATTTCTGCAACGGATTGGGTGGAAGATGGATGGGATCCCGAACAAGCCACACAGTTGGCTACAATACTGAAAGATAAAGGAGTTGACCTGATAGACTGTTCATCCGGCGGACTATTACCCAATGTAAAAATACCGTTAGCTCCCGGATATCAGGCTCCATTCGCAGAGAAAATCAGAAAAGAAACCGGCATCCTGACCGGTGCTGTAGGCTTAATTACCGAAGCTCGTCAAGCTGAAAATATTTTGCAAAAAGGGCAAGCCGACCTGATTATACTGGCTAGAGTCGCCCTCCGGGAGCCCTATTTTGCTCTAAATGCAGCTAAAGAACTTGATGTTCAAATTGACTGGCCTGTTCAATACGAACGTGCAATAAAATAGTTAAGTCAAATTTCGTTTTTCCCATAAATAAAAGAAGAGCAAGTCCAATTGATCTGCTCTTCTTTATCATTTAACCTTAATATAGGAAATATTCTCAGGCTTTAATCCGAAAAACCTGAAAGTTCATTTTCAATGCATCGTACAAAAGGAGTCTGCCCGAAAGCACCTCTCCCGCTCCGGTTATTATCTTAACCGCCTCGGTAGCCTGTATCCCCCCAATGACACCGGGCAAAACACCCAGAACTCCAACCTCCGACGCCGGACGAACACCTTCCGGAGCCTCCGGAAACAATTCCCGGTAAGCAGGGCCATTCTGATAATTAAATACCGATACCTGTCCTTCAAACTGGTAAATGGAACCAAATACCAACGGCTTTTGCAATCGGGCAGTCACATCTCCAATCAGGAAACGGGTTGGGAAATTATCACAGCAATCCAACACAAGGTCAAATCGGGAAATAATGTCTTCGGCATTATCCGTCGTCAGCATTTCTGGATAAATATCAAAAATGGTATCTGGATTCAGGTCGGAAAGCTTCTCTTTCGCTACTTCTACTTTATACCTTCCAACATCCTTCGTCCCGAACAGAATCTGACGCTGTAGATTGCTAACGCTTACCACATCAGCATCCACCATCCCAATTCGGCCCACTCCTGCTGCTACTAGATATTGAAGCGCAGGGCAACCCAATCCACCGCAACCAACCACCAATACTGATGCTTCGTGTAGTCTCTTTTGGCCCACCTCTCCGATTTCCGGCAGCAACAGATGGCGCGAATAACGTTCCGTATTCACTTCCATCATGATTCAATGGCAATCATGGAAATATCCCAATCCTTCCACACCGCTTCGTAACCTTTGCTGCGAAGCATCTCGCAGATTTCAGACGGAGTACGGTCATCATTGATATTAAACTGTTCCAAGGTTTCAGGAGAAACAGCATAACCACCTGGATTGGTTTTCGACCCTGCACTCATGGCGGTAACCCCAAGCTTCACCAGATTATCCCGGAAAGCAGCGCTCTCGCGGGTAGAAATGGAAAGTTCCACTTCATTATCAAACAGGCGGAAGGCGCAAATCGCCTGCACCAATTCACGGTCAGACATAATCACATTCGGCTGAAAACCGCCGGTAAACGGACGCATGCGTGGAAATGAAATTGAGTATTTCGTTTGCCAGAATTTCTTTTCAAGATAATTCAAATGCATGGCCAGAAAAAATAATTCCGTGCGCCACTCTTCCAGTCCGATTAATGCTCCCAATCCCACTTTATGCACACCGGCGCGTCCCAGACGTTCAGGCGTTTCGAGGCGATAATAGAAATCTGCCTTTTTACCGGCAGGATGATATTCCGGGTAACGGTCTTTGTTAAAAGTCTCCTGATATACATACACCCCGTGCATTCCTTCGGCAGCCAATGTCTCGTAATCGGCCTGATCCATCGGCTGGACTTCGCAGGTAATCTGGGCAAAATGAGGGCGTAATAATCGAATGGCATTTTTCAGATAATCAACACCCACTTCACGGGGGGATTCTCCCGTCACCAGCAACAGATGTTCGAAACCCATTCCTTTGATAACCTCCACCTCTTGCATGATTTCACTATCCATCAATACACGGCGATGTATTTTATTCTTCACACTAAATCCGCAATAAACGCACGAATTGTGGCATTTATTCGACAGATATAGCGGTACATAGAGCTGCATTGTATTACCAAAGCGACGCAATGTGTTTTGATGACTTTTTTGCGCCATCTGTTCAAGGTACGGAATTGCCGCCGGAGAGATCAACGCTTTAAAATCCTCCAGGTCGCACCGCTCTTTAGCCAACGCGATTTCTACGTCGCGGGCTGTTTTGGCTGTTATACTTTTTTCGACATCTCCCCATGAGTAAGTGTCGAAGATATTTTTGAATGACATAATTGAAATATTGAGACCCCACCCCTACACTCCCCAAAGGGAAGAGTGCTGAAAATAAGGGCAATTAATATTGAAGACTGGACAAACGACCAATCATAAGTTTCGAGACACACTTTCTCCCCTCCTTTGGAGGATCCCGATAGCTATCGGGAGGGGGAGGTTCTTTACCCCAAAAACGAAGTCAGCGGACTGCTCGCTTCAGCGTGTTTAAGCTGTTTGGCCAGACGGGCTTCGTAAGCCATACGGCCACACTCTACCGCCATACGAAAAGCTTTCGCCATCTCCACGGGATTACCGGCCACAGCAATAGCAGTATTGACCAGAACGGCATCAGCACCCATTTCCATCGCCCAGGCAGCATGGGAAGGTGCTCCAATTCCCGCATCCACCACTACCGGTACATTACTTTGCTCGATGATGATTTCGAGAAAATCAATCGTACGCAACCCTTTATTGGTTCCAATCGGAGCACCCAATGGCATAACAACGGCTGCACCGGCATCTTCCAGTCGCTTACACAAAACAGGATCGGCATGAATATACGGCATAACCACAAAACCCTCTTTAGCCAGCTCTTCAGTAGCTTTAAGTGTTTCAATAGGATCAGGTAACAGGTATTTCGGATCGGGGTGAATTTCCAGTTTCACCCAGTTGGTTCCCAGCGCTTCACGCGCCATACGGGCTGCAAAGACTGCCTCTTTGGCATTTCGCACACCGGAAGTATTCGGCAACAGATTGATCTGTGGATGATTAAGGTGTGAGAGAATATCATCCTGTTCGTTACCAATATCAACTCGTTTGAGTGCTACGGTTACCAACTCACTCCCAGAAGCAACCAACGCCTCTTCCATGATTTGTGACGAACTGAATTTTCCGGTACCGGTGAATAATCTTGAGCCGAAAGTCTTCCCGGCTATAACTAATGGTTTCATTGTGATTGTTATTTTGAAGTTAAAGGAGGAAATATGTCAAGAGATTAGACAAAAGGACGAAGAACCAGCAGAGCTTTTCTCTTTATATTCCCTTTAAATTGTAAATAGTAAATCTGCTAAATGGTAAATCGTCTCACCCCCCCTGCGTGGCGCGAATAACAGTCAGTTTATCGTTTTCCTGAAGAGTAACGAAAGGCCAGTTTTGACGAAAAACGATTTCATCATTCACAGCCACGGCAATGCCTTTTGTTTCGGACAAATTAAGTTCGGATAATAGAGAAATAAGGAAGGTTTGTTCGGTAATCTCCCGCGGTTCATTGTTTACATATACCTTCATAACAGTATGAATTAAAAGGTGATACAATAAACTTTAGGGGAACGAATCTGAAAAATGAGAAGATACAGGAAGTCCTCAACTTTTTCCTTACGCAGGTATTATCCTGTTCAGGTTCGAAGGGTATAATCTCAGCCTTTTGAGGGGCACCCCTAAAGTTTTCGCGACAAAGGTAAATGATTTTTTCATTCAGCACCGAATTTCGGCCTTGAAATTTATTTATAAATATTCTCCTGATTAATCGAATTACAGTGCCAAACAAACCACTTATCTATCAACTGATTATAAAACACAAACCACCCTACAACATTATTTAACCGCCAAAATACATCGTACATCAATATGCATTTATATATTTGCAGTGTAATTCAAAACAAAAGTATGGATCCCTGTATTTGCAAAGAAGAACTTGAACGTGTAGCCTACATACTGAAAGCATTATCAAACGCAAACCGTCTGATGATTCTGACCGTATTGTCCAAAAATCAGGAGATGAACGTTTCTGATATTTGCAGTGCTTTGCAATGTACTCAGCCATTGATCTCTCATCACCTGACTGATATGCACGCCAAAGGAATTCTCAAACTCAGAAGAGAAGGCCGAAACATGTACTATTCATTGGAACATGAGAAGGTTATGGATATCATCCGTTGCATCTCCGAATGCAAGAAGACATAAAAAAATTTACCCATTTGCATAAACGATAGTTTATATATTTATATCCTATGAAAAAGTTATTCACCAATAAGTTATTCTATACCATAATCGGAGCAATCGCAGGGTTTCTTTACTGGAAATTCGACGGATGTACCTCCGGATCATGCGCCATACGACAGGATTGGTTTCTCTCTACCATGTGGGGAGCCATGATCGGCTGGATGGTCTCGGGACTTTTTCTGGGATGCGGCTGTTACGGAAACAGTTGCGACATCACAAATAAATCAGATTCAAATAACAACAATAAAACAGAGGAGAAATAATTATGAACAAGTTTCAGGAAGCAATCAACTCAGGTAAGCCCGTATTAGTGGACTTTTATGCCGAATGGTGTCAACCATGTAAAATGATGAAACCAATCCTTGAGGAGGTGAAACGGATGGTCGGAGATTCTGCCCAAATCCTAAAAGTGGATGTGGATCAAAACCAGGCTGTATCTATGGCGTATAGAATTCAATCTGTCCCTACTTTGATTCTGTTTAAAGACGGGCAACCGGTATTCCGTCAATCAGGTGTATTGCCAGCCGCTCAACTTAAACAGATCATCGAACAATACGGTTAATTCAACCGTTTTATGCTAGGTCAAATGGATATCGGAAACAGGATTTTCTATGTAAATACTCCGAAATCCGATTACATTTTTGAAAAGCTATAATTATTCATAATCAATAACCGGTCTGATGCAAAATGTATTACATTAGCAACAAATACGGATCAAACAGATTTGAAACATGAAGAAAATAATATTGATCGCCGCTATTGGATTATTTTTCAGCCAATGTACTCAGGCCGGAAACAAGAGCGATGCCGTATCTGCCAACCAGCAGAGTGAGCAGACTGTCATTCACATTGACAAATCCCAGTTTTTGAAAGAGATTTACAACTACGAGCTCAACAGCAATGTTGTGATCTATCGGGGCAAAAAGCCTTGTATCGTGGACTTCTATGCTGATTGGTGCGGGCCTTGCCGTAAACTCTCTCCTATCCTGGAAGAATTGGCACAGGAATATAAAGGCAAAATTATCGTTTACAAAGTAAATTCCGACAAAGAACGCCAATTAGCCGGAGACATGGGAGTCCAGGCGTTACCCACACTGCTGTTCTTTCCCATGAAAGGAAAACCGTCAGCTACTACAGGATACATGCCTAAAGAAGAGCTGAAAAAGATTATCGATAGCCAACTTTTGAAGTCGGTTAAGTAAAAAACAGGTAATCTGAAAATAAAAACGAGAGTGTTCACTTCTGTCTGAATGAAGCGAACACTCTCGTTTGTTTTTGTCTCCATTAAAGCAATTACACAAAGCTTCGTTTGATCTCATAAGTTATTTGCAAATACAACAATTACAATAGCTATTATTTAGAAATAACCAATCAACTTCTATTGCTAAACACACATTCCCTGTTATTTTTGCATAATAATAATACCTATCAAAACAACTATGTATAAAACCATTGAATCAAGAAATAAATGATCAAATGAAAACAAATGCAGTCTCTCTTCGTCTATTCCACATCGAAGACACCCAAAGACTATCCGAATTAGCCAATAACGAAAAGATAGCCCGGAATCTCAGGAATGGATTTCCCCATCCCTATAGCGTGGCCGACGCAGAAAAGTATATCTCCCAATGCCAGACTCAGCAACCAACAATGAACTTTGCTATCGAATACCAAGGGGAATATGTCGGAAATATCGGACTGGTACAGGGAACTGATGTCTATTGCAAATCGGCCGAGATCGGTTATTTCATTGGCGAACCTTATTGGAACAAGGGTATCGCCAGCCAAGCCGTCCAATTGCTAACAAAATATGGCTTCGAAACACTGGAGCTTATTCGTATTTATACCGGTGTATTCGAATACAATCGGGCATCCAAGAAGGTACTGGAAAAATGCGGATTTACCCGGGAAGCTATTTTCCGAAAATCGATATG
>JAUZOF010000569.1 GCA_030706585.1 Bacteroidota bacterium | reverse complement strand
CAATCAAAAATGTTTGAATGGAAAAGCCGGTAGTCCGCTGTTCATCAGGCAATATATCGGCCACCAAAGCACGGAAAGGCTCCATAGCCACATTGAACGAAGCATTCATAATCGTCAACATTCCTGCCCCGATAATCAATGGTGAAATTACGGCTGACAGAGCACCTGAATTAGGCATGAAAATAAGAGCCAGAGCTGCGAGAATAGCACCCGCCAAAAAATAGGGTTTCCGTCTGCCTAATTTACACCACGTACGATCGGAATAATGACCGATAATGGGCTGAATGATAATTCCCGTAAGCGGAGCTACTACCCAAAACCAGGAAAGCGATTGTACATCTGCACCAAAAGTTTGAAGGATGCGACTCGCATTACCATTTTGTAGCGCAAAGCCAAATTGAATTCCCAGAAATCCGAAATTCATATTCAGGATTTGGGCTGTAGATAGTCTGGGTTTAGTTTTCATACTATAATAATTTTTTCATCTAAGGTAGTATGGAACTTTATGTTGCTGGAAATTATTTCACGAATTCCCCTGAGTGTTGTGAAGCAACATATGCGTTTCATGTTATTGTTAAGATTCAATATGATTTATCTTCCTGTTTCTTTTATCAGCGATCTCACTTTTTGGTTGAAATCATCACTCGCAAGTAACTGCTCCAATGTGATATGCATTCTGTATCTCCAGTAATGCCGGGGATTTGCCGGAACATTGATACGTTCGTCATGTGGATTCACCCTGCGAATTTCTCCATCAATAGACATCCAGTCCTGTAAAGGCAGAATCGTCAGAATAGAAGGTGCCCACAAATGATTTCGTACAATATTGCTACAAATCCATGGCTCGGCATACATAGGCGCTTCACCCCATTTTCCCAACACCTGATTGTAATACTGCTGACGCAATTCTCCTTCTTCTTCCCACCATCCACGCAGCGTACTCATGTCGTGTGTGGATGTGGTTGCAACCGACAAGTAGGGATAATAATTCGTGTTGGCAAATTTCTTTGTCGGATCTTTAGGCATACGCTGAATTTCTAGACTCAGCATGTGCAACTGTTTCATCACATAAGGCACGCAAGCCGGTATCATCCCCAAATCTTCGGCACATACCAGCATTTCGGTGGATGTAATCAGATCCGGAAGTTTCTGCATTGCCTGTTCCGACCAGAAATAGTTGTGACGTTGATAATAAAAGTGATCATACAAACGGTCGAATGTATATTTATCACTGTCCGACAATGCTTTATAACTGTAGGTGTATTGAGCTGTAATGCGTGGATGAAATTTCTGCGGGTCACGCGGATCCCTTACGAATAACACCTCCGCAACCAAAGCGTAAAGCCCGTCGCGCACATTGGTATCTTCTCCGGTAGCTGCAAAATGCGCCTCAATCTTACGTTGTGTATTGAACTCTTCCTTCAGTCCGAAAGCTCCCGATCCTTTTTCAACCAAATACGTAGCAATGACTTCGTCTGTTGCATTACCAAACATTTCATTCAGCTGGTAATAACGGATATACGGTTTCAAATGTCTCTCTTCGTCAATCCAAAAACCGTTTGCCTGTAACTCTTGTCTACCCATAGGAAGCGCCGGGCTAAAATGCCCCAGCAAACCCTGAACGGCATCCATCGGAATTTCCCAAATACGGAAAAAACCCAGCAAATGGTCAATACGGTAAGCATCGAAATAGTCGGCCATTTTGGTAAATCGTCTGCGCCACCATCTGAAACCGTCCTGCTTCATCCGCTCCCAGTTATATGTTGGAAAGCCCCAGTTTTGACCTGTGATAGAAAAATCATCAGGGGGAGCGCCGGTTTGAGCATCAAGATTAAATAAATGAGGTTCCGTCCACGCTTCCACACTACACGGACTTACTCCGATAGGGATATCTCCTTTCAGTATAACTCCCTTAGAACGGGCATAATCCGAAGCTTCTTTCAACTGATTATGTAAGTGATATTGTAAAAAGCTGTGAATGGCAATCTCGTCATAGTCTTGCGAATTTTTATTGCACAATTCATCAATTATATCAAGGCTGAATGTCGCATATTGTTGCCACTGACGAAAATCCACCGTCTTATACTTGTCTCTCAAATAACAAAAGGCACAATAAGGATAGAGCCATTCTTTGTTTTGCTCTACAAAATCCCGATAAGCAGCTGTTTTATTGACCTTTGTATATTGCTCATTGTATGCTGTCCTGTAGATTTTCCATTTAGCATCCGATACGGCCTCATAGTCAACTTCCGGCAAAGCATTCAGTTCCTTTTGCATTGCATTTGCAAATTTCATCACCTCCTTATCTTTGAGCTTTCCAAACACTGAAATGCTCAGATAAAGCGGATGCAATGCAAAAATTGTGTTGGCATTATATGGATAGGAATCCGTCCAGGTGTGAGTCATCGTTGTATCGTTCACCGGTAGTAGCTGAACAACACGCTGACCTGTATTAGCAGCCCAGTCTATCATTTTTTTGAGGTCGGCAAAATCACCAATCCCAAAACTTGTTTCCGAACGCAATGAGAACACAGGAATCGCCACTCCGGCACATTTCCATGTCGGATTATTGCCACGGTAAACACCGCAGGTAATGATGAGTTCTTCATCGTTAGGCGGCAAAGCAGTCACCGCACGGTTTGTCCCGTTTTCCCATTCTTCAACTGACAAGGTTTCCGGATCTGCTACTGCGAACTTGTATTCAAACGGAGCTTTCAGCTTCGAGCGATCCAGCGTGATAGACCATTCCGGAAAATTTTCGTTGCTCATCAGAAGCGATTTCTTAACCTTCCAGTTTCCCAATACTGTGTTATTGCCAACCAAAGCCAGACATTTACCCCCACGAATCTCAGGTGCAAAAACTCTGAAGGTGATGGATGTTTCTGCTATTGAGGATGCAGTTTTTTTCTTCTTATCGGGTGCAAAAAAAGCTTTGGTAAAGGCTGACGAGAAGAACGGACTATTATAGGGAATACCCATCCATTGATCTTTCAGGTGATACACCGCAATATT
>JAUZOF010000568.1 GCA_030706585.1 Bacteroidota bacterium | reverse complement strand
CTTAGATATCGCCTCATTTATTCAGCTCGTTAATCTCTTTGAATAGATTTTGTGCATCAGTCGTAATATCTACAGTCAACTTTTTGAAGTAAGCTTTTACAAGCTTAGCATCCTCTTTTCCACCATATTTGTTTACACGGCTCAGGTATTCGCTCTGAAAGTCAAGTATTTTATCCAATGCTTTATCGGCCTTATCAGCATCTACACCTGGAATAAACTCTTTGAAAATTATACACTCCGAAAACAGAGCAGCGGTCACCTGGTGAATCGCTTTCTTCAGATTTCTTTTGTTAGCCATTATTATTTCGTTTTAGTTTGAATAGCAAAGATAATTATTTCGTCAACGTATCAAAGGATTTGAATGTTAACATGGAGCAAATATTCCCCGGAAAAGAACCTGCTCCAGACTTGAAAGGCACTGAAAAACGCATGGGAGGCACTGAAAAATGGTCCGGAGTCACCCCGAAATGCGAAAGCGGCACTGAAAAATGCTTCAGCGGCGCTGAAAAGTGCATAGGAGGCACTGAAAATTGCACTGGAGTCACTCCGAAATGCAATAGCGGCACTGAAAAACGAGAGAACGGCACTGAAAAATGCGAGGGAGAGTGACTCCCGACCATTTTTCAGTACCGCTCCGTATAAAAGCAGGTATGTCAAGTCCTCGATTAATCGTTCATCGAAAGCAGTAGCTCCTCGTTATTGATCGTTTTATTCATCCGGTCAGAGATAAATTGCATTGCCTCAACCGAGTTCATATCCGACAGGTAGCTACGCATAATCCACATACGGTTCAACGTATCACGGTCAAGCAGCAAATCGTCGCGACGTGTACTGGAAGCGGTAATATCCACAGCCGGGAAGATACGACGGTTAGACAGTTTACGGTCAAGCTGAAGCTCCATGTTACCGGTACCTTTGAACTCTTCGAAGATTACCTCATCCATTTTAGAGCCGGTTTCGGTCAGAGCCGTTGCAATGATGGTAAGACTACCTCCGTTTTCAATGTTGCGGGCAGCACCGAAGAAACGTTTTGGTTTATGAAGTGCATTGGCATCCACACCACCGGAAAGCACTTTACCGGATGCAGGTGATACCGTATTGTAGGCACGCGCCAAACGGGTGATTGAGTCAAGCAATATCACGACATCATGACCACACTCTACCATACGTTTCGCCTTTTCCAATACGATGCTGGCAATTTTCACGTGACGTTCAGCCGGTTCATCGAATGTAGATGAAATCACCTCGGCACGTACGCTGCGGGCCATATCGGTAACCTCTTCAGGACGCTCGTCAATCAGCAGGATAATCATATAAACCTCAGGATGGTTTGCCGCAATTGAATTGGCAATTTCCTTCAGCAACATGGTTTTACCCGTCTTGGGCTGAGCGACGATAAGACCACGCTGTCCTTTTCCGATAGGAGAAAACATATCTACCACACGCATGGACAGACTGTCATTTTTACCGCGGCAAAGATTGAATTTCTCATCCGGGAAAAGCGGGGTAAGGAAGTCAAACGGAATACGGTCACGCACATATTCAGGTGAACGTCCGTTGATTTTTTCCACTTTTACCAACGGGAAGTACTTTTCGCCTTCTTTCGGAGGACGAATAGCACCTTCTACCAGGTCGCCGGTTTTTAATCCGAAAAGACGGATTTGCGATTGAGAAACGTAGATATCATCGGGAGAAGTGAGGAAGTTATAATCTGCGGAACGAAGGAAACCGTATCCGTCAGGCATAATTTCGAGGACACCGTTACCAATGAGGATACCTTCAAATTCGTACGGTTTTTCATGGTGTTTACCATTTCCGAAACGCGGACGGTTCATCCGGTTATCTTGGCTAACCTGAGGTTGTGGTTCTTGCGGTAGATCAGCAATTACTTCAGGTTCAACAGTAGCAACTTGCTCCTGAGCTACGATTGGCTCTTCTTCCGGCTCATCGGCATCAACCGGAATATCCGGCAAGATAGGTTTTTCCTCCTCCTCATTTTTAAAGGAACGATGCACGACAATATTTTTTTTGCCATGAAAATACTGGGATAGTTTCGGTGCCGCAAATTGGCGGGAATCTTGCTGTTGCGGACGTTGAGCAGCAGCTTCGGAAGGTTTATCCTCACTCGATGGCGTAACCACTTTACGTGGTTGCTCCTGAAGCTGTGGTGCCGTTTCGACATTAGCCTTTGGGGCTTCTGTATCAGGCGTTGCCGATTGCTTAATCCGGGTTCGACGTTTCTTGTCCTCACCTGCGGATGCAGTTTCGGGTACTTTTTCTATAACGGGCTCAACAGCCGGTGTTTCAACCTTTTGATTCTCTATTATTCTATTGATGAGTTCATCTTTCTTGAGCGTATCAACACGCTTCAGTCCCATTCCTTTTGCAATGGTCTTAAGCTCGGTTAAAACCTTGGAGTTTAATTCTTCAGATGTAAACATGGGTGTTACAGTATATTCTTTTTTGGAGAAAACGATAAAGAAAAGCGACGAGACGCGCTATCGGTATCAGCTAAAAGTAATGCGATAAAAAAAATCTTGGATTTATTGTGTCGGTGCGCAAGGATAGCGCTTTCGGTGTAAATCGGTACAAAGATAAAACAATTTTGAAACAGAATCTGCTCAGGGGTGTTTTTTGTGGGTTTTTTTATTTTCTTCATAAATCGTACATCGCAATGTGTTATCTTTGCCGCAATTGCCGCAGGATTTCAGATATGTCCTGCCCGGAATATTGCTAACAGTCTAAATCAGAAAATAACTATGAAGGGAATTATCCTTGCCGGAGGAAGTGCCACACGCTTGTACCCGCTTTCTAAAGCTATCTCCAAACAAATCATGCCGGTTTATGACAAACCGATGATTTATTACCCGTTATCCACCCTGATGCTTGCTGGTATCCGCGAGGTATTGGTCATCTCTACTCCACGTGACCTGCCGATGTTCAGAGACCTGTTGGGAACGGGTGAAGAGCTGGGCATGAGTTTTTCTTATAAGATTCAGGAGAAGCCGAATGGACTG
>JAUZOF010000567.1 GCA_030706585.1 Bacteroidota bacterium | reverse complement strand
TTTGATATCCTGGCCACCAACGATTTGGCTAAATGGGACAAACTCTACGCAATAATTGGTATGGCAAATTCGGTAATCAAATACGGCCCAACAGTGAAAGATGCATCATTTAATGTAAACGTGATGCACTCCTACCTTTCTGAAGCCTATTTCCAGCGTGCCCTGGCCTATTTCTACCTGGTGCGTATATGGAAAGACGTTCCGTTTGTAACCCAACCCTATGTATACGATTCTGCACCTTACGATATGGCAAAAACATCGGGCGATGAAATTCTCAAAAGCTGTCTCGTTGACCTGAATAATGCGCTGGAATCTGCTAAAATCAAATTTCCAGAGACGAATGTGGACAATCCCTTGAACACCAAAGGGCGTGCCACCAAATGGTCGATTTACTCATTGATGGCCGATATCAACCTCTGGCTGGGTAATTATGACGACTGCATCTCAAACTGCGAATCGGTAGTCAACTCCGGACAGGTAGGTTTGATCAGCGGAGCAAACTGGTTTAGCAATTTCTTCCCGGGCAATAGTAACGAAAGCATTTTTGAGATCCAATACAGCTATACCCTCAACCAAACCAACTCATTTATTTCATGGTTCTCAACGAACAAGTATTACTACATTTCTCCATACCAGCAAGCCTTGTATGAAGCCGAACCCACCGATTTGCGTGGTCTGAATGCCTCATATACAAGCAGCGATAGCAAAATCTGGAAATACATCGGAATCAAAACATATACAAGTACTTCAGACTCCAGAAACTCCAGTACACAAACCGACCAAAACTGGATTATCTACAGACTGGCAGACATTTACCTGATGGAAGCCGAAGCTTACGCGATGAAAGGCGGCGTTGACAATATGACTAAAAGTACAGCTTTGGTGAATACCATCCGTAACCGTGCAGGCCTGGGTTCCTCACCCGGCGCTTCGGAAAAACTGGATATGATGAAAATTATTTTGGCAGAACGTCAGCGTGAATTCTTCTGCGAAGGTAAAAACTGGTTTGACCTTGTCCGGATAGGTAGCCGTGACGAAGTCGGCTTTAAGGATTTCTTCATTGAACAAGTCCTGCAAGTCGCATCAGCCAGTAGCAGCGCCATGATTCGGTCAATACTGCAAGATAAAAACTCTTGGTATCTGCCAATCCATTATGATGAATTGCAAATCAACAAACTACTGGTTCAGAATCCCTACTATGCAAACTTAGGTAACTAAGATTCAGGGAAAATACCGATACCGGAAGTAGTCAAAACATAAATATTTAATGACGCATGAAAAAGATATTATTTCTATTAGTCATCTCAATCGCAGCCTTTTGCTCTTGCTCAGACCCCTATGCTGCCGATTCAACATACATCAAAGACACCAGCGCTTTGCCGGCTGCTTCATACCTGGAGCAAACGGACTCGCTGAACGCTTCACTCTGGGTAGAATTGCTAAAATACACCGATTTGTACAACACAATGAATCTGGCAGCAAACTACACCTGCTTCGTACCCAACAATGATGCGATGAAGGCCTATCTGAGCAAAAAAGGGGTAACCAAAGTAACCGATCTGAGTCTGTCAGATGCCAAAACCCTTGTGAAATACCACACGATTAAAGGTGCTGCCTATAGTGCGGTAAGTTTCGAAGAAGGTGTAATCTCCGATACCACAGCAACCGGAGACTACCTCTCGACTTCATTCGCTGAAAACGGTGGAGCCGTAAGGATTAACCTTGAGGCAACCATAACCAAAACGGTTAAGACCAATAACGCCTATGTACATATCCTGAATTCGGCACTTACCCCGGTTACAGAAACTATTTGGGATAAATTGCAATCCAGTGACTTCACCATTTTCAGACAGGCGGTAGAAGCAACGGGATACAAAGACAAACTAAATACGATTTCAGAAGTTATTAACAACGTGGCTTACAAATACCACTACACTTTGTTTGCGGTACCTGACAGCGTGTATAAAGCAAAAAACGTCACCAGCTTAGCCTCACTTCGGGATTCACTCAAAGCCGGAAGCGATTATACGGCCTCAACCAATGCGCTAAATCTTTATGTCGCATATCACTTATTCAACCAACAAGTCTCTTACGCATCACTGGCTTATTTTGCACTGACTGATACCAAACGCTCAAAAAACTATTCAACCGTAGCCGCTGATCAGTTGCTCAATGTCTCTGAGGTGAATAAGGAGCTTTATGTAAACTACAACTCAACCACTAAAACCGGGGTAAAATTCCTGGCAGTAAACCGCAACTGCAAAAACGGGGTGGTACACGTTATGAGCGGCCTGATGCCAGTTGTCATTCCAAAGGCAACGACCTTACAATGGGAGCTGACCGATTTCTCACTCATGTCCTCTCTTCTTCCGAAATACAGGGTTTCAGGTCTGACTTCCGACTACACTTATCAGCTTTCGTCCGATTTGTTTACCTGCTACAAATGGCTTTCGGTACCTGAAACCAAACCGGGATTGACCTATGTCATCGCCAATAAAAACAACGCGGTTCCTTACAAGGCCCTGAACTACGATTATCTGCGCCTCAACTTAGGCACCTATGGATGGGTGGAAATGACCACTCCGACTATCGTGGCCGGAACCTACAAAGTGACCATCGAACATTACAATCCGTTGGCGGCACAGGCTCAGGGGAAAATCTGGTTTATCGTGGACGGCGCTTACTTCGGTAGCCAGATAGCAACACAAGGTGCATCAAAAACCGCTAACCAGTTCCTGAAAACAGTAGTCGGTACAATTACTTTCACGACTTCGACTAAACATAAAGTGAAAATACTGGCAGCAGACAACTATTCGTCTGACCTTGACTGTCTGACATTTACTCCGCAATGATAAATGCCGGGTGAAATTTCCAGACAATAATCACAACGTAAAATCAGCAAAAATGAAGAAGATATATTATTTAATCGCCACGATAGCCATTCTGTTCAGCTCCTGTAACACGAAATGGGACGATTACTTTTCAGGCTCTTCCTCTACGGAAGAAAATATGAACATGACC
>JAUZOF010000566.1 GCA_030706585.1 Bacteroidota bacterium | reverse complement strand
TGTTATTTCGCGTGGTGGGCGCAAGAAAGATTTTTGGGATTTACATGAGTTGTTGGACTCTTATCCTTTAGATAAAATGATAGAGTTGCACCGGGAACGCTATCCTTATCAACACGAAAGAGATGAAATAATCCGAAACCTACTTTATTTCGATGAAGCCGATTGTGATTTTGACCCGGTTTGTCTCAAACATAAATATTGGGAAGTAATCAAGCTGGATTTTGTAGCTGCTGTTGAGAAGATAAATGCTTAATAACAACAAAGCCTCCGGAAAACAATTTCAGGAGGCTTTTTCAGTAAATAGATTCTTAGGGTTGCCTGAATTTATATCCGATAGAAAGTGTCAGGACAAAGTTTTTCAGATCCGGATTGGGATTAATACCCACATCTGCATTGTTTATATTGGATAATCCGATGGATGTCCCAATATTTGCAAATACTTTACTAGCAAACTCATACCCTACATTGGCTCCGATTCCATAATCAACCTGTTTATAGTTGTACCAGGGATAATAGTTCAACATCTCTCTGGAGTATAGATTGAAGGATTTTGTTGTTTTCTTGCCGTTTAAGGTTGATTCGTATGTTCTCTTGCCTCCAACCCCGATGGCAAAATATGGCCCAACTGCGATAACAATTCTACCAGTCCAGGAGTCAAAATTAAAAACAGCGTTGATTGGGACTTCAATGTAAAGAGGTTTGTCAGAATAATCATAATCCCTGATTCCGTCGTTGATGTCGGGTATATCTCCATACGAGGAAAGGATTCCTGCGTATTTGGCTCCTTTCTTAGATAGTAATAACTCCGTTTGGATAGAGAAGTCATAGTTTACCGGAAATTCCACCACTCCGCCAATGTGATATCCCGGGATTGATTTAGCTCCTTTGCTGTCATCTCCGTAAAAGGAGGCCAGATTTATCCCTGCTTTTACCCCGAAGCGCTGGGCGAAAGAATAAACGGATAACATGGAAAGCAGGATAAGGAAAATCGTCTTTTTCATAGTCACACAATCTAAGGTTGGTAATGATACTGAATAATGTAGTCGCACTTCGTCTTTTTTACATAGAAAAGAGGTCTCTTGTCAATTCAATAAGCGAGATTTAGATTTGAAGAAAAAGAGAACGACGTCGCCTCGATAGTTTGACGTTAACAGACTATAAACCAAGTCTAAGTTATATCATATATTCAACAAAGGGCAATGTTTGATTGTTTGGTAATGCGGAATAATAAACAGAGTCCTGAGCACGGTCCCATTCACACTTATCCCGATTTCAGCATTAAGGAAAATTAGAGTCGGGTGGCCTTGGGGAGGGGCAAAATCATTTACCTTTGCAATCACTTTAAAATAGAGTACACCGATGAATTTATTCAATTATACCCGCCGCAAAAGTTCCGAAGTGAAAATCGGAAATATTACGCTGGGAGGAGACAATCCTATCCTGATACAATCTATGGCCAATACCTCAACCAACGATATCGACGGTAGTGTGGAGCAGGCTATTCGCATCATCAATAAAGGGGCAGATTATCTGCGTTTTACCACACAGGGGCTGCGTGAGGTGGATAGCCTCAAAGAGATACACGCCAAACTGCGTGAGGAAGGTTTTACTACTCCGTTGGTTGCCGATGTACACTTCAATGCAAGCGTGGCGCTGGCTGTTGCTTCCGTCGTGGAAAAGGTGCGCATCAATCCCGGTAACTTTGTGGATGTTGCCCGTACCTTCAAGAAGCTTGAATTTACCGATGAGGAGTATGCGCAGGAGGTGGATAAAATCCGCGAGAAGCTGATTCCTTTCCTGGATATTTGCAAGGCTAATAATACCGCGGTACGTCTTGGCGTAAATCACGGCTCCTTGTCTGACCGCATCATGAGCCGTTATGGCGATACGCCGGAGGGCATGGTCGAGTCGTGTATGGAGTTTCTCCGCATTTGCATCAGTGAGAATTTCCACAATCTGGCTATTTCCATCAAAGCCTCCAATACCGTTGTCATGGTGCGTACCGTCCGCCTGATGGTGGCCCGTATGGAAGAGGAGGGGATGGCTTTTCCGTTGCATTTGGGCGTTACCGAAGCCGGAAACGCTGAAGATGGCCGGGTGAAATCAGCATTAGGAATCGGAGCTTTGCTGGCAGATGGTTATGGCGATACCATTCGTGTATCATTGAGCGAAGCGCCTGAAAACGAAATCCCGGTTGCCCGCAAACTGGTAGATTATATTGCCGAACGCAATGGCCATGTGGCCATTGACGGTGCCGTAGCTCCTGACTTCAACTATTTTGCTCCTGTCCGTCGCAAGTCTATTGGAGTGAAAGGCATCGGTGGTTCGAATGCTCCGGTGGTAATTGGTTTGGGGGACTCGGAAATTGCTCCTTTTCCTGACTTCCTGATTACAGCAAATGGCGTAACTGATAGAAATGGTTCTGCTTTTCCTTTTATACAGGCTTCAGATATGGGGGGCGTGACAAATATTGGTCCATCAGTGATGTGTCTCACATATCCCGAACTCAATGCCGATGTGATTGAGATCCTGAGAAATAATCCGGCAGTTGTGATATTGTTGATGACCAGTCACAAGAATGGCGTGGGTGAGCAACGTGCCTTTTTCCATAAATTATTGGTAAACGAGGTGGCGAATGCGGTCATCATCAACCGGGATTATCAGGAGGATGATGTCGAAGACCTGATGCTGAAAGCGGCAGCTGATTTCGGTCCGTTGTTGCAGGATGGATTTGGCGACGGAATCCTGATTACGAACAACGGTACTGTATCTGACCAGCAGGTCAACAACCTGATGTTCGGTATTCTTCAGGCTGCCCGTCTGCGCATGAGTAAGACGGAGTTTATCTCCTGTCCGGGATGTGGCCGTACGTTGTTCGACCTCGAATCCACCATCGCAAAGGTCAAAGATGCTACCTCTCACCTCAAAAACCTCAAAATTGGTATCATGGGCTGTATCGTAAATGGTCCCGGAGAGATGGCCGATGCCGATTACGGATATGTGGGAGCAGGGCGTGGGAAAATC
>JAUZOF010000565.1 GCA_030706585.1 Bacteroidota bacterium | reverse complement strand
TCTGACTAACTGATTTCGTTTTCCAATATTCGATAGAGTTGTTTGTGCCTATCTGCAACCATGGTTTGATATTATAGTCAGCATTAATCTGACCTGTAATACGTTTATAAACATCTTTGTCACCTCTTACAATACCATTGTTGTTGGTTACGTTAAGAGACGTGAAATAGTGTCCCTGGTTATTTCCACCCTGAAACGTAACTGTATGTTGTTGGCTGAAAGCGGGACCAAATACTACTTTGGACCAGTCGGTATCTGTTCCATCGTATTTATTTTGTGTTAACTGATTTTGGATAGGAAGACCCGACAATGTTTTGTAAGCAATAAAATCCTGTGCGTTGAAAAGTTTTGCATGCCTACCAAGGCTCTGACTGATTAAATTGACATCATATGAAATGCTTGAAGTACCTTTAGCTCCTGATTTAGTAGTGATCAAAACAACACCGTTACCAGCCTCCGCACCATAAATAGCAGCAGAAGCAGCATCTTTCAGTATCTCCATAGATTCAATCATAGAAGGATCGAGATATTGAATATTGTCAACTTTCAGACCGTCAACAATAAGGAGAGGTCCGATACTACCCGAGTTTGAAGAGTAACCACGTACACGGATCGTTGCCCCCTGACCAGGAGCTCCCGAATTGGTCAACACCTGAACACCGGAAACCTTACCTTGGATAGCCGCTGCAGCATCACTGGTTGCTAAGTTTTTAAGAGCATCTGAACGAACTGAAGATACAGCACCCGACAGGTCACTCTTCTTCATGGTACCGTAACCGACAACTACAACTTCATCAAGTTTTTTTACATCAGATTCGAGAGTTACGTTCAAAACAGATTTGTTGGCTATTGCAACATTCTTTTTTTGATATCCAACATACGAAAATTCTAGGGTAGCATCCGGAGATACGTTTATAGAAAACCGGCCGTCAATGTCAGAAATAACTCCGGTCTTAACTTTTGTGCCCAAAATAATAATATTTACACCTGGAAGTGATTCTCCTGTACTAGAATCAACTACGGTTCCAGTTACTTTATGAGCACTTCCTTGTTGTGCGAACCCTACTGTCATAAACGACATAAATAGGGTGCACAAAAACAGCCGTAAAAAATGTGTCTTTATTTGATTCATGAGTATGTATAATTTGGTCAATTGAAATAATGATATTGTTCAGAATCATTCAAGAAGAATGAAGGAGAGTTATTTTTACATCAAATCAATTCAGTAAAAATATGATTATCTTTGCACTATCAAAACGATACACCGCTATTATACTGCATGTACTGTCAGTATAATGAAACAAAGGGGGTATTGCTTGGATACGGGCGGAGCAATGGTCGCAACATTGTTCCGCTTTTTATTTGGCGGGGTTGATTATCGGGGAGTCTCTCTCATTGGCTTATAAATTTTAGGTTAAAATATTTACTATCTAGCTATACAAAAAAATATCTCTACAGTCAGTGCATCTACATCAATGTCAATGCAGTCTCATCACATCCCTATGGTGTCGGATAGGCATGTGCTACTGTAATCAGCTCCTTACTTGAAGAAAATGTTTAAATAGTAGGTGATAAGAATTTTATACGACGTAAAACCTCTTCATTGTAGAAGAGGAAGCTGTCGAATAAAATCAGAATTATCTGTCTGAATAAATAAGGGAATTATTCCTGCAAAGCATTTCTTGACGTTTCTATTAGATAGTGGTTCAAACGTCAGAATCTTATTTTTTCAGAAGATAATGAAAGGCTGATCTGTCTTCAAAGCATGTTTTTCATTATGATTATTGTTGCAAAGTTAGTATATCTGTGGAATGTAACAACAAGCCTAATCGGATCTAAGAATTCAAAGAGGAGCATTTATAAGCGTTATTTTGACACTTAAAATTTTTATAGTGCTAATAAACAGTGGTTTGTGTTAAATTTACAATTCTTAAAGGATACAATAAGGGAGTATGGCATAATTACAGAAAATTAACAAATACAAAGGGATTACATCTTCATTTGTCGATAAATAGATGGTTTTAGAGGTGGAACTATTGGCATGAAATGTTAATTTGTGGGAATCGGTGATGGGAATTACGTAATGCCAATATGAATATGCGCGGATTGTTTCTTTTAAAATTATTGTTCTACAATTTCTTTCACTGACCAAATCTTACTAATTTCTTTCTTATTGGAGAAAAAAGCAATGTATTGTGGAGATGGCGAAGCACTGGCATTCCAATGAAATAATAATTCATTAGAGCAGCTATATACATTTATTTGATGATTTTTACAGCCCTTATCTAAAGTATATATCACAAAATAATTTTCTTTTGTGTCTGTATTCTCATAGATATAAATTTCAACAGAATATGCCTTTACATTATTCTTGCAGTATTGGGATAACCATTCAATATTCTTTAACGGGTCTTCAATACCACAAGATGAGATAGTATGGTTTTCTTATCTTTCGTATTGGGGTTCTTTCCTGCATCCCATTAAAAAGAACCAAATAAATAAACCGCAAATAATTTTTGTTTTTATAATCTTATCTGTTTTTAGTGCGAATGGCATAATATTTAAGTCAACAAACATTATTGTAAAGAGGCATTTACATTAAAAATCGTTGCATTCTATTCTAAAATTTCTTAATGGAGCTAGCTAAAACCTGACTTTACTTACGAGGCGCTTAGCTAAGCTACCTAAAAGCGTGTCTTGCCTACATCAACAATAAGCAAGCTTAATTTAGAAATAAGTAAACCAACTTTAAATCAGGTCGACTTACCTCAGCGTTAGCTTCGTCTATTTTAGCGTTGTTACGCTGTCCTTCGAAGAGCTTGCTCATTTCTTCTACGATCGATTGAGTACCCGGCACACCCTCTTTGATTGCGACTTTAGCCGAAGTGGAGATAGAAAGAGCAGCTTGATAGGCATACTACCGTCAGTGTAAGGCAGCACTAACATTTGTGCGTTTAGCAATATAAAAACCATAAAGTCAGATGGTGACAGCTGAACAGTATTTTTGTTGCTGAAAAACAAAAAAG
>JAUZOF010000564.1 GCA_030706585.1 Bacteroidota bacterium | reverse complement strand
TTAGCTAAGAATGCAGGTCCGTTATCTTCACTCTTGTTTGCCGAATTACCTACCAGGTTCGGGTCACCATCCAGAGTAGCCTGAAGAATCGGGAAATATTCATGCCCCTTAGAGTAATATTGGAACGATGAAGCTGTGGCTGTTGCAGCTGTAAGCACATCTGTATTGGCAGTGCCATCGAGCTTATAATAACCATGTTCAACCAACTGATTCAAACGATCTGTGGTGTAGAAGAAGCCCCAACGGAGTAAGTCAATACCGCGTCCGTTTTCGCAACCAAACTCTTTAGGACGTTCCACATTTGCAATTTGTTCAAATAGAGCATCTTTTGTTGAGAAGTCTGACAGTTTCAGGTCTGTAAGAGCAACACGACGACGTACAAAGTTAATATAATCGATTGCAGCCTGGGTTGGGCCATTGATCTCATTTTCACATTCGGCAGCACGCAACAACACATCGCTATAACGCATCAGGCGCAGGTTGATTCCACAATGCAAACCGGTCGTAATCGCATTGTAAATATTAGTTCTGGCATTGGTGAATTTGGCAATGGAAATACCGCCTTGTGAGGTATTCGATAGTGGAGTTGCTGTAATATCTTGTTGATAAACGGTATTACAACGAGGATCTCCATTTGGATATGCCGCTGTTTTCGCTCCTTTGTAATTGTTATAATCACTTTCATAGGTAACCAAAGTCCAGTATAAACGAGGATCGAGACGACCATCCGTACAATTTTCTTTTTTGAACAGATTATACAACCAAGGAGATCCTGCCAGGTCACCCCAGCTTCCCAATTGTTGTGAAGCGTAGTTACTTTCTACAGCATGCCCCTGAGTAGCTTGCGAGCTGATGTTTACCGGAGTCCATTCCTGATCTGTACCACCTGTGCCATAGTCCATAAATTGGACTTCGAAAAGGCTCTCTTTGTTGTTTTCGTATGCAGAACCCTCTTTGAAGTTGTCACCATAGTCAGCCATAAGTCCATAAGTTCCATACTTCCCACCGATGATGTCTTTCAGTACAGCATAAGCTTCGGTATATTTGTGACGGAACATCAGAGTACGAGCCAAATATCCGGCAGCAGAACCGCATGTAGCACGTCCCTGCGCCCATTCACCACCCTTATCACGTTTTGGCAATATCTGCATTGCAGTTGTAAAATCTTTTTCCAATTGATCAAACACCTCATCCTGCGTATTGCTAGCGGCATATAGACTATTGATATTTGAATAAGATGCATAGTCTGTAATCAGAGGAACAGTCTGGTAATAAGTTGCCAGTTCATAGTATGCTAATGAGCGCAGGAAAAGAGCCTGTCCTTTGATCTGATTATACGAATCGGATGACATATTCACAGCATCGACCCTCGACAATACATAGTTTGTACGGTTTACTACATGGTAGCAGTCACGCCATGGCCACAAGTTACCTATTTCATCTGTTGCAGTTGCATTGAGATTGTCATACTCGAGATACCATTGCTGTGATGAGTTCCAGACTTCGTCACCCCTTACAGCATCGAGGGTATAACCCACACGGGCATAAGTTCCTTCAAGACGGATTCGGTTGTAACACGCGATAACGACCTCCTGAAGATCAGACTCAGAATTTCCAAAATCGGCTGTTGTCTGACTGTTCGGATTCTTAAGATCCAGGTTGTCATTGCAGGCTGTCATGCTTGCAACCAGTGCCAACACGGTTAAGATTTTATTTATATTTTTCATAAGATACTCTCGTTTAAGATTATACAATTAGAATGAAGCGTGTACACCAAACATTACTGTTTGAGGAGTTGGATAGGAACAATAATTGTAACCCGGGGTATATGTTCCACCTGCAAAGTCCACATTATAACCTTTATACTTAGTCAGTGTTGCCAGGTTTTGAGCTGATGCGTAAATGCGAAGCCCGTTCATATAGCCACCAAACCATTTGTCAGGGAAATTATATCCCAATTCTACGTTTGCAATTTTCAAATAGGATGCATTCTGAATATAGCGGTTACTAAACAAATCATTGGTGATTGAACCTGTTGATTTGTAGGCAACACGGGGTACACTTGTATTAGTATTTTCAGGTGTCCAGGCATTTAACAGATCAATACTCTTGTTAAGTGCTCCATAAGAACTGTGCAATGTCATATCGACGAAATCTACAGCTTTGAATCCGGCAGCGCCATAAGTAGATACACTGAGGTCAAACCCTTTGTATTCAGCGCGAAGGTTCAAACCGAAATTTACTTTTGGTATTCCACTACCCAGATAGGTTCGATCTAAATCGGTAATTTTGCCATCATTGTTGAGGTCGGCATATTTTACATCACCCAGTTGTGCTCCATCCTGTGTGATATGCGCTCCTTTTGAGTTAACCCGGTTATCAATTTCCGATTGTGAATTGTATAGACCTTCTGATACGTACCCATAGAAAGAGCCAACCTCACGCCCTACTTCTGATTGTGTGAAAGCTGTAGTATAAGTATTACCTAATACCCCCAAATTTGTTACTTTATTTTTAAGGGTTGATAAGTTAGCTGAAACATCATACTTAAACACATTTTTGCGATTGTGATAAGAAAGCAGGAATTCAAGGCCAGAGTTGACCATAGTAGAAGCATTCATATACACAGTAGTATTGTCAAAACCTGCGCTAGGCGGAACGGGAACACCATAATGAAGATCCACTGAAGTTGCTTTATACCAGTCAAAAGTAAATTCCAACTGACTGTTATAAAAAGCAAGATCTGCACCAAAGTCAAGGGTTTTCTTCTTTTCCCACCTGATTGATGTGTTTACATAACTAGAGAGAGCAGAACCGGTAACTTTGGTATTGGCGAAGCTGTAAGTATAGTTATTTCTCAGCATTGTTGACATATAACCGTAATCGGCAAGACTCTCAGTATTACCCAGTTCTCCATAACTACCACGAACTTTACACAGATTTATGATCGATTCGGATACGGGGAAGAATTTCTCACGATCGAATCGCCAACCTCCTGATACGGCTGGAAACCATTCAAAACGCCGGGAAG
>JAUZOF010000563.1 GCA_030706585.1 Bacteroidota bacterium | reverse complement strand
TGATCACCTTTTTACCGATCCATGACCACTCGGGCGTGTAACAATGATTCCCTGTATTCTGAATCACGGGATGAGGATAAAAAACTGAATCTCCGTTGATTCTTTTTACTGAATCAATGCTTAGTGAAGTGCAACTCAGGTCATAATCCGTGAGGTTGTAATTGTCTGCCGGGTGTTTGGCCTGGTAAAGAGCTTTGCGTTTGCAATGTATAGCCTGATAGCTTTGCGCTGAAAGATTTGCCAGAATGATTAATGTTGAAATAAGCAGATAAATATGTTTCATAGCGTGCCGGATTGTATCGGTAGGTTTTTAAATGTGAAATTACATCAACAAAGATATTCTTTTTTTTGAATGAATCTCAGTCTTGTTGTGAAAAACAAAAAAGCCGATGATCTCTCACCGGCTTTCCCCTAACTAAATCTAATGTATATCTATGGCAATTAAATCTCAATGTTTGCTGAGATAGTCAGCTATACCCTCCTGGGTAGCCTTGAGTCCCTCTTTGCCCTTTTGCCAGCCGGCAGGGCAAACTTCACCGTTTTGTTCGAAGAACTGAAGGGCTTCCACCATGCGGATTGCTTCGTCAATATTGCGGCCAAGCGGCATATCATTTACTACCTGATGGCGTATAATACCCTGTTTGTCAATCAGGAAAAGACCGCGATAAGCCAATGGTGTTCCATCAAATACGTGGTTTCCCTCTTCATCATAGTCGAAGTCACCCGCCAACACATCGTAAGCGCGTGAGATATTGAGGCTGTTATCGGCTACCAACGGATATTTCACCCCTTTTATGCCACCTTGTTTCTTCTCGGTTTGTAGCCATTTCCAATGTGAAAACTCAGAGTCGGTTGATACACCAACCACTACGGTATTCAGTTGCTCAAATTCGGCCAGTTTTTCCTGGAAGGCAATGATTTCTGTCGGGCACACAAAGGTAAAGTCTGCCGGGTAGAAATAGAGGACTACGTATTTATTTCCAATAAACTGATCCAACGAAAAGTTGTTTACAATCTCACCACCGTTTACAACGGCATTTGCTGAAAAATGCGGGGCTTTTTTCCCTACCAATACTCCCATAATAGTCTTACGTTTTTATTTATGATTAAAAGTTTTGATTCAACTTTCAATCAAACAAGCGTTTTGCGGGGATGGTTCACGGTGTAAATTGTAATAAATACAAATTAATGGTTTTGAGGATAGGACCACTAAGGCACAAAGGACACAAAGTTTCACTAAGGAGAAGATTTAAAGAAAAAGCGCTGACTTCCCGTTTGTATAGAGAAATCAGCGCTTTGCAGTATTATAGCCCTTCCCTTTGGGGAGGGTTGGGAGAGGTCTTATTAGTTTACGCGGAAACGGTCAACACCATCTTTCAGGAAGCCAACGATTTGTTTCGCAGCAGCGATACCTGCGTTGATGTTTGCTTCAGCGGTCTGAGCACCCATTTTCTTCGGAGTGAAGAATACGCGGCCTTCGAATTTTTCCAACAACTCAGCTTTGTTGTCCGGAGCGATGTCTGAAACATATTTGAAGTCAGGACGTTCTTCCATAACTTTTACCAACTCCTCTTCGTTGATCACCTCTTTACGTGCAGTATTTACCAACATTGCACCTTTAGGCATTTTAGTCAACAAAGCGTGGTTGATTGATTTTTTAGTTTCAGGAGTAGCCGGGATATTGATAGAAAGGTACTGGCAAGAGCTGTACAATTCTTCAACAGAAGCAACCGGAGTAACGCCTTCAGCCTGCATCACTTCAGGTTTTACGAATGCATCGAAAGCGCAAACTTCCATGCCGAAACCTTTTGCTACGCGAGCGATGTTGCGACCTACGTTACCGTAAGCGTGGATACCCAGTTTTTTGCCCATCAACTCAGTACCTGAAGTACCGTTGTATTGGTTACGAGCCATGAATACCATCATACCCAGCGCCAATTCAGCTACTGCGTTTGCGTTCTGTCCCGGAGTGTTCATTGCTACGATACCTTTCGCAGTACAAGCAGCCAGGTCGATGTTGTCATAACCAGCACCTGCACGAACTACGATTTTGAGTTCTTTAGCAGCTTCCACCACCTCAGCATCAATAATGTCGCTGCGGATGATGATTGCGTTAGCGTCTTTCACTGCGTCAAGCAGTTGAGCTTTTTCAGTATATTTTTCAAGCAAAGCCAATTCGAAACCGGCTGCTTCCACCACCTGGCGGATACCGTTTACAGCAACCGCTGCAAATGGTTTGTCTGTTGCAACTAATACTTTCATATTCTTATAGTGGTTTGAAAACACAAAGACGCTAAGTGTAAAGCCGAAACAACTTTATGACTTAGCGCCTTCGCATATGGTGAAATTAATTAATGAGCTTTTTCGAATTCCTGCATAACGTCAATCAAAGCCTGAACGCTTTCTTTCGGCAATGCATTGTAAGTTGAAGCACGGAAACCACCTACTGAACGGTGTCCTTTGATACCCAACATACCTTTAGATTTTGCAAATGCTGCAAATTCACCTTCAAGTTCTTTGTACTCATCGTTCATTACGAAGCAGATGTTCATGTAAGAACGGTCTTCAACTGCAGCAGTACCTTTGAACAGTTTGTTGCGGTCGATTTCGTTGTAAAGCATCATTGCTTTTTCTTCGTTCATCTTAGCAAGAACTTCGATACCACCCAATTGTTTGTACCATTTCAAAGTCTGAAGAGCTGCGTAAATAGGAAGTACAGGAGGAGTGTTGAACATAGACTCGTTTTCGATGTGAGTTTTGTAGTTCAACATGGTAGGGATTTTGCGGGTAACGTGTCCCAAAGCATCTTCGCGAACGATAGCGATAGTTACACCGGCAGGAGCCAGGTTTTTCTGCGCACCGGCGTAAATCAAATCGTATTTAGAAATGTCGATCGGACGAGAGAAGATGTCAGATGACATATCTGCAATCAGACGGGTTTTTACATCCGGATCGAAACGCATTTGAGTTCCGAAAATGGTGTTGTTTGAGCAAAAGTGGAAATATTCTGCGTCTTCAGGAATAACGTAATCTTT
>JAUZOF010000562.1 GCA_030706585.1 Bacteroidota bacterium | reverse complement strand
CTACACGGTGGAACGATTTCGATTACTTCAGAAGAGGACAAAGGCACCACCTTGACGATCGTGCTGCCGGTTATAGATTTGGAGTTATCCGGCCAACAATCTTTGCAACAGATTGATGAGACTGATTTAACGGACAAACCATTGGTACTGATTGTTGAAGACAATCTCGAAATCAGCGAATTCATTGCACAGTCACTTTCCAATGAGTTTCGATACGAACTGGCTCACAACGGCAAGACTGGTCTGGATATGGCTGTCAGCATAAAACCAGACCTGATTATCGCTGACGTGATGATGCCGGTTATGGATGGACTGGAGATGTGCCGTCAGATGAGAAAACAACATAGCCTGACCGCAGTGCCCATAATCATGCTGACCGCAAAAGACGATAAAACCACCGAAGAGCGTAGCCTTCAGTTGGGAATCAATGCCTTCGTACCGAAACCTTTCGAGCCCAAATTATTGCTGTTGCGTATTCGCCAGTTATTGGGTGTACAGCAACAATTGGAAAGTCAGGTTCGTCTCAAAGCTATTGCGACACCAAAAGAAATCGAAGCCGAATCATGGGACGAAAAGCTATTGAAAGAGATCACTACCATCATTGAAGACCATGTGGATGATCCCGACCTGAATGTCAATAAGCTTTGTGAATATACCGGCATTAGTTCTAAACAAATCTACCGCAAAATAAAACAACTCACCGGGCTTACCCCGGTCGACTACATCCGTTCCATCCGGATGAAGAAGGCAGCCATGCTTCTCGCCCAGAAAAAATTCTCGGTGGCAGAGGTGATGTACCTGGTCGGATTCTCTAACTACTCCTACTTCTCCAAATGTTTTCAGGCGAAATACGGCAAAACACCTAAACAATTTATGGATTAAGGGTTTAGCTTGAAACAAATGTCTTTTTTGTTGCTCTTTATGTCCGATTTGTGCTTGAAACAGGCACGAATCGGACATTATTTTTGCATTGTTGGTTCTGACGCAGAATGTCATCAAAAACTGTTTTAAACTTTCACTAACGATAACCTCATTAGTAAAAACAGGCACCATTCTCATACAGAACTGATGATGCTTTTTTGTATCGTGATGTCATCTTGTCATTATGTTAAGATGAATTTCAAACCTAAACCGGACCTAACCTGATTTTACAATTTAAAGGAGCAACATAATAAGCAGTTTCTGATAACCCTTCACCCTCCATAATTATGAAAACTTTAGAAGACCTGAAAATTCAATTACAAAAAACCTCCTCAATTGAAGACTCAATTGACATCCGGATCAGGATGATTGAACTGATGCGCGAGAACAAGGACTATGACCATTCTATTTCTCCGATTTCAGATTTATTGATACGTGTTCATCAGGATCAGAAACTGAAATTCGAATCCTAAATCTCAGATTTGGCTATCAAGGCATAAATAAGATAAAAACCGGTTCTGATTACCGCAGCTGAATCCGAAAACCTTCGGTTTAAAATCTCACATTAACTAAATCCATTATTTACCATGAGAAAAAGTTTCTATTTGAAAAACCTCTCACCTCTTCGTATCGCGATGGTAGCGGTTGCTCTCTGTGGCACTCCGTTTGCTATTCAGGCCTCGTCAAGCGCCGTTGAGCAAAATGCTCCGTCAAAGGGCCAGCATAAAATAACCGGTACGGTCAAAGACGAACAGGGCACTCCACTTCCCGGTGTACACATCAAGGTACAGGGCACTACCCTGGGAACCATCACGGATTACAACGGACAATTCTCCCTGAGCCTGCCTAATGCCGGTTCGCAAATTGAAATCTCTTTCATCGGCTACCAGACTCAGCTTCTCTCAGCCGGTGGAAAAAGCACCCTGTTAGTAAAACTTCTGCCGGACACCAAAAAGCTGGATGAGGTTATTGTTGTGGGTTACGGTACCCGCAAAGCCAAAGACCTGACCGGGAACATCTCCACTGTCAGTTCACGCGATTTTGAAAAAGCCCCTGTGACCAATGCCGAGGCATTGATTGCAAACAAAATATCCGGCGTTCAGGTATTGCCCAGCAGCGGTAAACCGGGTGCGGGTAGCTCATTCCTGATTCAGGGAGGTGCCTCTCTGAATGCTTCGAATGCCCCGCTTATCGTTATTGACGGATTACCCATCGAAGGCGGAAATAATGGACCGGGAATCCTAAGCCAGTTAAATCCCAGCGATATCGAAAACTTTACCGTACTGAAAGATGCATCGGCTTCGGCCATCTATGGTTCACGGGCTTCAAACGGAGTTATCCTGATTACCACCAAGAAAGGCAATAAGGGTAAAATGACGATTGACTTTACCAGCAACATGCGGGTATCTACACTGCGTGAAAAAGTATCCGTACTTTCGGCAGACCAATATCGCGCACTGGCCACAGAGATGGGAAGTGCTATGAAAGTAACTCCCGGAATCGCCAATACCGACTGGCAGGATGAGATTTTCCAGAATGCACTGGCCCAGGACTACAACCTTAGTCTGAGTGGTGCGACGAAAACATTACCTTATCGGGTTTCATTTGCTTATACCAATCAGGATGGTATACTGAAAACCGGCAACTACGAAAGAGCAACAGCTTCCGTTAATCTCAATCCCACTTTCCTGAAGGATAAACTGAAGGTGAACCTGAACCTGAAAGGTTCGTACGAAAACGAGCGAATCGCCAATCAGAGTGCTATCTGGGGAGCTACGACATTTGACCCGACCCAACCGGTACGTGTAGATGACCAGAAATACGGCGGATACTTCCAGTATACAGATTTTGAATCTAACCCGGCATTGACCAATATCAACCCGGTGAGTATGCTGGAACAGGTGAACGAGAGAAATAAAAATTACCGTAGTCTGGGTAACATCCAGGCGGATTACAGTTTCTTCTTTTTGCCGGACCTGCACCTCAACGTGAACGCCGGTTATGACGTATCCACCGGACAATATACCTACTTTGCCCCTGCAACCTATTTCGCTCAACTGCTTTCGGGTGGCAGAAAGTACAATGGTAATCCGTCCAAGACCTCTTTAAACAAGTTGTT
>JAUZOF010000561.1 GCA_030706585.1 Bacteroidota bacterium | reverse complement strand
TGCTGCTTTCTGTAGTATGCCATCTATCGCCTCCGGCTGTTTAGTCATCCCATATGTCTGCATAAAAATGAGCCCGGAATAAAGTGTTTCGAGCAGCATTGGCTTCATCATTCCCAATTGAGACAGACCAGCTCCCATCAACTGTTGAAATTCGGCATCGGCCAGTTGGTAATCTTCGGGAGATAACAGCTCTTTCATAGAGGTGCCGGTAAGCATTCCTGCCTGTAACATTTTCATCTGCACAGTGGCCGGATCTGGAATTACCATCTCGCCCACCACGGCATCGGTTTGCTTGCTGAGGTCTATAATTTTGTCGATATCTTTTATCTGATCTTTATCTACCAGATGGTGAGTTCCGAAGAGATAGCTAGGTTTGGCTAGTCCGTTGCCCGATATTTTCCATAACAGTTGGGCGTTGGCGCTACAGGTAATTAAAATGGCGATAAACGCTGTGAAGAGAGTCTTTTTGTTCATTGGTGTGGTTTTAGGTAAAACAATAATATGGTGTTGATCGGTAAGCAGAGTGTCGAAATTTCAGAGCAACATCCCTTCACTATGAAGTTAAATCATTAACAATAAACATGATGTGAATGATTTACACTGGTCTGCGTTTATCTCTTGATCGAAATATCATGCTATTCCGATGTTTATTTATTAATCTTTAGTGGCTGTTTGAAAAGTATTTTATCCAAAAGCCGGGAATTAAAGTTTCGTCGGTTTTTACCAACAGGCTCTTCTGCTACTTTTCGATTTCGGTTAGTTAAAAGAATCAGGCAGCTTTGCTTAAGCTGCCGCTGATAAAGACGGTTTGTTTTGCAAATGTACTTATTCGTATTTATATATTGAGAATTCATTTGTGTTTGTATATTTATTTATATTATATAAATAAATATTTTATCATTTAACTATCTTGGCGAGGATTCTGCCTCTGAAGAAGTTTTCATACGAACATGTTGGAGGCTTTAAAACAACAGAGGCTGTCTCATTGTGAGACAGCCTCTGTTGTTTTTTCTGAACCCCGTCAGAATCCGTTATAGATTATATTAATTCGTAGAGGTGAATCGTAACTCTTATTATGGGTCTTTTTGTTTCTTATTTGCACCCCACTGAGCGTTGATTGTTGTTTAATAGATGTTATAGTGCTTGAACTGCTACTTGCTAAGGTGTATTCTATCGGTACCAATACCATCTCTTCAACTGCATCTGCCGGGATGACAGAATTTCCATAGTATTTATGCAGTTTGGCCGTGAGCATTGATGAAAGGTCGAAGGTATAGCAATGCTTGATCGAGTTGTAGGTTGCTACCATTAAAGTATCACTGGAATAGTTGTAATTCTTCAGATAATTGAGCAGGTTTGCTTTGCGGGTCAGCAACAGCGTTGTCGGTGGTTTTAATGCATAAGGATTGATCGTATCCGTGTTGAGAAGTTCGAGTGTGATTCCTGAATGATTGAAATTGACAACTTTACCCGCTAAATCGTAATTGCCATTTTTATCTTTATGGTTTTTAATCTTGTTGAAGATTCTTCCTACAGGGATATTCACCTGTGTATAGATACCGGCAGGAGAGGTAATATAAGTAACCGAATCAGGTATGCTGGCAACGGTGCTGATAATGTCTTTATGCGATATAAGACCTATCTGACGTACATCTTTGCTGGCAGGGAAAATAAGACCAGACGTAAGTACGGTATCTTTATTGGACACAAATGCATGATATTTGTAGTACAAGGTCATGTACAGGTGGTGAATATTCCAGATAGACCCATCTCCATACTCAGAGCGGAGGTAAATACCCTTAAAAAAGTTCGCAAATGAACTCTGTGTATTAAAAGTGCCATCCTGAGCGGCCTGAAAGAATCGTTTGACTTCATCTGCCGAGAACTTATATTTCAGATGCGGTTGGTATGAGGTGGTATCTGTTATAGTATCGGGCACTGCTACCGAAATACGTGAACCCAGAAGTTTGCTTTTTGAGCAATATTTAGAAGCATCCTCAGTGGTGTAGTAGGTAGTGTTGTAGTCGAGAGTTCCCTTGTCCATTTCGTAAGCCGAGATTTGTACCGGAGAATGTTTGCTTCCTTTCCAGGTATTGAACACAAGGGTTAACGACAAAGAATCTGCTACTGCTCCGGCAGGCAGTGAAAATTTGCTGGGAGCGGTAAACTGGGCAAGAATCTCACCCCGCGTTGTTCCGTATGTAGCGTTATAAAATTCTCCCAACAGAAGCGAGTCTGCCGAGCAACTTGCCGGTGAACTGTTCGCACCTGTTTTTATGCTGAATGAATTAACATAACATGTGTCAGTACCCAATACTATTCCATCTCCGGAGGGCTGAATAGAAGTCCCCAAATCATAATCCCCGGAACAGGAGGAGAACATCAAAATAGTAGCGGCACATACTACATTCAGGAAAAATTTCATACGATAATAATTGTTTTTTTAAGGTCGTATGGAACTCGCATGTCAGATTATCACTCTCGTTGGTGAATCTCTGTAATCATGCTTGTTTCATATGATAATAATTTTCTTGTTTAAGAACATATGGAACACCATGTTACAACAGCATCGCATTTTTGGATGTTTTTGAAAACATGATCGCTTCATATGACAATAATTTGTTAATCATTAAGGAATGAAAGAACACGTATCCGGTTTCTTTTGGAAGTGAAGAGATCAGTTGCCAAGCCGGCGTGTTTCATAAATGAAGAACTAAACAATTTATTGTTATCTGTCGTATTCTCTTGCCCGCTTTTATCACATTACTTTATCATACAAATCGGTGTACGCCTTAATATAGGTTTCCGCGGTTTGATGTGATAAAAACTTATCGGAGAATTTCTCAGAAGCATATTCTTTCACCTGGGCGTTTATAGTTTCGCTGCCTTCGATAGCGGCATCCGAAAAGTCGAGAGCCAGTTTCGAAAGTGCAACAAAATCTACAGATTGATTCTTTATTGAAGTCAAATCCGAATCTTCCACACCGTCAAGGCGTAATATCGTATCGTATCCTTCTTTGAACGGAGTTTTGAAGTCGTCG
>JAUZOF010000560.1 GCA_030706585.1 Bacteroidota bacterium | reverse complement strand
TTCCATTACGGCATTCACTTACATGGTAATAAACCGAAAGTTCGCGGCTCAGGTAATGACGGATTTCATCCTCATCATCCACCACCAATACTCGGTAGTTGGTTCTTGCCTTAGGCTGTTTCGTTTTGGCTGATAAATTGGGTTCCAGCTCCGTTTCCACACCTTCACGAGCGGATTTAACCGGAAGTTTATGCCCATTCGTTTCTATCTCATTGGCTGCCAGGTGAGCACTTCCTAATGGCAACCAGATGACAAATTCACTCCCCTGCCCTTCTTGCTTATTACGGGCAAACAGTTCTCCATGAAGCAATTCAATGAGAGATTTTGCCAGGTGCAATCCGATACCGGTACCGAAGTTAACCTTCTCCTGGTCGTTGTCAATCTGGTAGAAGCGTTCAAATATCTTATCAATCTTATCAGCATCCAGACCAATCCCTGTATCTGAAACCACAATTTCACAATACTCCCGGAGTGGACCTGACGCACTTTCATTCGCCTCCTGCTGCATGGTAATCGTAATTTCTCCGTTATCCGGTGTAAACTTAAAAGCATTTGAAAGCAAGTTTACCAATACTTTATCAAAACTATTCAGGTCAATCCAGACATTCAGTTGCGGATCACGGTGAACAAATGAAAATTTAATGTTTCGCTTAACAGCCTGGTATTCGAAAGTCTGCATCAGGTCATCGATAAACCCGACCAGATCGGCTTCCCGCAATTTGACCGTCATTTGCCCTTTATCAATCTTACGAATATCCATCAACTGGTTAATCAGGCTAAGAATGCGCTGCGAGTTACGGAACATCATCTGGTAAAGCTTCTGATGCTCCGGATCGCTATTTTCCTTAATCAACTTCTCCAGCGGACTCATAATCAGGGTCATCGGCGTACGTATCTCGTGGGAGATATTGATAAAGAACTGCAGTTTGGCCTCACTGATCTGCTCGGCGTGCTCTACACGCATGATCTCCTGCCGGTAACGAATCTTATTGAGGATATACTGGGCAATTCCCCACATCAAAAGCAGGAAGAGGATAAAGTAGATTGTTTTCGCCCACCAGGAAAGGTACCAGGGGGGCGAAATCAGGATGTAAAATATCTTCTCTTCAGACATCGTATCGTGGATGCAGGCTTTTACCCGCAGTTTGTAACGACCATAATCAATGTTGGTAAAGTTGATCCGGTTAACGCCTTTCTCAGTAGTCATCCACTGGGAACTCACCCCTTCCATGAAGTACCGGTAATAGACATGCCGGGAGTTACTGAAGTCAAAGGTCGAAAACGCCAGGGCAAACATATTGTCTTTGTAACTTAACCGGATGGTATTGACATCCGAGATAAAGCCATCAATAATCTGGTGTCGTCCCGATTTCTGCCCCTTCACCACCGGTCTGTCCATGATGTAAAGGCCGGTCAGGAAGAGGTGTAGCGGAGTGCGTTTATCTTTGATCTCTTTTGGGTAAAAGGAGGTTACTCCACTGATGCCCCCAAAGAACATCTCTCCCGACAGAGCCCTGAAAGCTGCACCCTTGCTGAATTCATTTCCCTGAAGGCCATCAAAAGCATAGTGATTGACAAATTTGTTTTGAGAAACGATCAGTTTGGAGATACCACCGTGGGTACTTATCCAGATGTTTCCCGATTCATCTTCGAGAATACCGCAGATGACATTATCAGCCAGTCCGTCTTTGGTAGTATAGAAGCGTGATTTATGTGTTTTCTTATTGAAACAGGCCAATCCTTCCGAAGTACCTATCCAGAGATTTCCCTTTCTATCTCCGATGATAGAATAAACCGAATTTCCCGGCAGTGCCTTATTTTCCATATTATAGACGGAAATCTTGCCCTTTCGGGGATCAATGCTGCAAAAACCGTCGTACGTGCCTACCCAGATAATGCCGTCATGATCACATAGAATCGTATTGATCCACTCACTATGCAGGCGGAATGCCTTAGGTGCCGAGAAGGAATAGTGGGCAGTATAATTCGAAGTAGCCGGATCAAAAACATATACACCGGCTCCATTGGTGCCTATCCAAAGCCGGTTTTGCGGATCTCGTGCAATGCAATCAACTTTATTTCGAAATGTATTCGCAGCCTGCCCTTCCAGGGTGTAATCGTAGTAAGTACAGTTTCCGGTATGCTTATCAAACCTGGAAAATCCGTCAAAATAGGAACCCAGCCACAACATGCCGTTATCTCCTTCGACAATAGACATAATGGTACCGGGAACAGATTTCCCATCGTTCAGAGGAGTATAATGGTGCGATGAGCCATCGGGGGCAATGCTGTAAAGGCCATCATTGTCGGTACCAATCCAGAGGGTATTGTCTCGGTCCTTGAGCACCGACATCACGCAACCTGAACCGATTTTATTGCCTGTATAGGATTTATATCCCAGATAGTTAAACTTGTTGGGATTATTCGGGGAGAAGAATACTCCTTTTTGGAAAATGCCGGTCCAGAGATTCCCATCCTTGTCCTGAAGAATGGCATGCACCTTCATTCTCGAGACATCAAAAGGCGCCCACGGTATCCTGAAATCCTCCAGACAGCCCTCTTTCTCGTTGTATATCTTGATGCCGTTTCCGTCGGTTCCTACCAGCAAACGCTTTTGCTTATCCACAAAAAGGCTTTTCACCGGCAAGGCACCAGAGCCAGACTTGTAAGGTACTGCATCAAACTTATTCGTCGTGGGATTAAACCGGAATAACCCTTTGGATAATGTTCCTACGAATATCTCTCCCCGGCTGCTTTCGCAAATGGCCGAGATCTGGTTACTCCCTATCTCTCCCGGACTTTTATACTGGGTAACTTTTCCCGTTTTTGCCGAATAACGGTTCACCCCCCGGTAGTCCGTGGCAATCCAGATATCGCCATGGCTATCCTGATGTATCGCCACGAGGAATTTACTGCTCAACTGAGCAGAAAGCTTCCTATCGGCCTGAACAGGGCCATTTCCCTTCGGAATTTTGACAATGCCGTTACGGGACGTTGCCGCCCATATCTCTCCATCCTGCTTTTCGATAATAGAATAGATCGGCGAATAAACCCGTTGCTTGCCA
>JAUZOF010000056.1 GCA_030706585.1 Bacteroidota bacterium | reverse complement strand
TGCGTCACCACGGAAATAATCAAGATGTTCTTTTAATCCGGTTGACCACCAGATTCCCCATGAATACGCACCCCAGAAGAAGTAACTATTATTGAAATAATCTCTCTTCATTACACCCTGAAAGAATGCTCTGAAGTCAAAGCCTTTCCAGTCGGCAGTCAGTTCTACGCCAAAAGGCAATTTAGGAGTCTTGTTACCGATAACTTTTAAGTCACCATGGTTGGTGAGTGTATTAGCACCATTATCAATTTTACCGTCGCCATTGATATCGGCATACATTATATCACCGGCTTTCCAGTTGGAGCCCAGTGCGTTTTGTCCACCATTAGCCAAAGATGCTAAATGAGCATTTATTTCAGCATCCGATTTTGCAATTCCTTTGGTTGTATAACCCCAAATTTCACCGTAAGTTTCTCCGGCGTAATATTTATCCAACGTGCCGGTGGGGTTAGCATACCGGGTGATTTTTGATGTTGAGTTGGATAGCAGTACTTTGACGCCATAGCCAAGACCATTTGCGAGTTTGTCTTTCCAGCTTACTTCCAATTCGAAACCTTGTGTTTTAAGGTCGGTGTTGTTGGTTTTGGGAACACCTGTTCCGAGAGTTGCAGGTAATTCTACACCATCGCCTACCATGTCATTAGTGTAACGAACATAGCAATCAAGTGAAACATTCAAGCGGTTATTAAGCGCTGCAATGTCTACCCCGGCATTCCATGTGCGTATTTTTTCCCAGCTAAGAGCTGCGCTAATGATACCAGGAATGGATGAGGTATTTGGCTGAGCTCCGTTTATGAGCCAGGATCCGTTTGCTGTACCTATTGGCATCGTCTGATAAGTGGGGTATGGAAGGAGATTCCCATTTGCATCAACAGTATTCTGATTTCCTAATGATCCGTAGGACGCTCTTAATTTCAAAGTGGAAACATAGTCTTCAAGAGGTTTCCAGAATGATTCGCGGGCAATATTCCAACCCGCAGAAAAAGAAGGAAACCAGTTCCATCTTTTATCGGCTCTCCAGCGTGAAGTTCCGTCATAACGCATATTGGCTTCTACCAGATAACGTCCCTGATAATCGTAATTCAAGCGTCCAAAGAAACCAGCCGTAGACCAGTTGTAGTAGTTTCCTGAAACAGAAGGAGCTGCTGTCTTTCCACTGGCGTCTACACCGTTTGTTGTGTTCAATGTTGGAAGATCTGCCACGATAATACCTTGTCTGTCGGCTGTTAAGTCGCGATATTGATTCATTTCAGACTGGAACCCGACTAATCCTTTGAGCGTATGTCCACCTTTCAACTCTTTAGTATATTCCGAAAATAGATTTACATTGTAATAATTTGTGCGGTATGCTCCTTCGTGTACTCCGGAGTAAGTGTTGTAGGCATAAGGATTACCGTTAACGTCGTGATTGTATGTTTTCTGGGTATCCCAATGTCTGAACTGATCATCGGTTTTGTAGTTAAATTCTCCGGTAGTAATCCATCCTTTAACAGGTTCTAATACAATCTTAGCCTGTTGGTAAAGCCAGTCTTCCTGAGTCTTGTCACGTCCGCCATCTCTTAATGCCAATGCTGGAGAGGGAGATGAGAATAAATAACCATTCGGATCGTATAATGGAAGAATGGGCCAGCCCTGACGAGCAAGATCGGAGAATAGACCATCTCCTAATGATGAAGGTCTTTGATAATCCTGTCTGATCCAACGTGTGTTATAGCCTAATGTTACCCATGGAGCCAGTTTCGTTTCAATTTTTCCTGTTGCAGTGTAACGATAGAAATGGTCGCCTCCAAATCTCATGAAACCATCCTGGTCAAGGTAATTGCCTGAAAAGTAATATTTTGTTGACTCATTTCCGCCAGAGACGCTGAAATTATGTTCCTGTGAAGGAGCTGAACTTTTGTAAATAGCTTTATACCAGTCGATGTTGTCATTGCCGCCACCATAATCAGCCCAGTGTGACCCATTCGGTACCGATGTGACAGGCAGCCCGTTTGATCCAACAAGCTTGCCGTCCTGAAAATCTTTGATGCGCTTTAACCAGGCATCGTCAAAGAAAGGACTGGATCCACTGTTCTTTGACGCTTCGTTAAAATAAAGCGCAAAAGTGTACGAATCCATCATGTGAGGAAGTAAGACTGGGGAACTTGTTTTGAAGTTGTTGCTGTAATTAATGCTGATTTTCCCTTGCTTCCCTTTTTTTGTAGTGACCAAGATAACACCGAACGGAGCTCTTGATCCATATATTGAAGAGGCTGCAGCATCTTTCAATACAGAGATGTTTTCAATATCCTGAGGATTAATCGCACTAAGGTCTCCTTCCATCCCATCTATTAAAATTAACGGACTTCCGGAAGATCCTGTGCCGATGGTAGCAAGCCCGCGAACATTCACGCTGGGTTTACTTTCAAGCATACCCTGATTTTGTGAAATGTTCAAACCGGCTACCATCCCTTCCAGAGATTGCACGGCATTTTGTACCGGGCGGGCTTCCAGTGCTTTCGCATCAACTGTGCCCACAGAGCCTGTTAGGTTTACTTTCTTTTGAGTTCCAAAACCAACCACTACCACTTCGTTCATACCCACGGTTTTTTCTTCAAGGGTTACATTGATTGAAGAGCGGTTGCCAACTGCAACCTCTATGGTGTTCATTCCGATATAGGAAAATTCGAGAGTGGCCGATGATGGAACATTTTTAAGCGTGAAGCTTCCGGTTGCATCAGTAATTGTGCCCACGTTGGAGCCTTTAATTTTGACACTAACCCCAATAAGGGTTTCTCCTTTTGTGTCTCTTACTTTACCGGAAATACTTTCCTTTTTTTGCTGAGTAGACGTGTTCTGAGCGGTGATTGTACTCACGTGGCTCGTAAGTGCAGGTGTCAACCATGCAAATAGAGCTAAAAGACATAATGATTTCTTTCTGACGTTCATGGTCTTTAATTTTTTAGAATAATTTATTAGCTGAAACTAGATGCATATGAAAATGGCAGGCTACCATCTTCATGTTTCTGATTAAGGTTAATCTGTTTTATTCTTCATAGAAATTGATTTTGAGTGTGTTTTGTTGATTAATTTTAACATCGCTAAGGTAGGTGGTTTGTCTTTATTGGAGGTGGATTTTTCATTCAAAAAGGATGTTGTGAAATTTCATAAATCCCTTTATTTGTTAACTTTAATGGGTTTTATTGATTGCTTTGGAAAACCCATTCGGATTCTTTCTTGCAAATGCATGAATTTCAGTGCTGTTTATATAATTAACAATTTAAATTAACATCTGCTTGACAACTGGCAATTTTTCAAATCATTACTTAAATCAAATGACGCAATAATCAGTTTCGTCTTTCTTATGGTGCCCTCGTATAAGGGGAATAAATTTTGGATATTGGCAAAATTGTCAACCAGATAATACTTGGCATCCCGATCACTATCAGGTTTGCGTCTTAGTGCCTAATTTAGTCTTTGGAGAAATTTATTATATCATCGCCAGATGCGCCTGTACACCTTGATGATTATTATCCAGAGTAAAGGCTTTTTGTAGATGCAGTTTGGCTTTGTCGGTCTTGCCAAGCCCCAGATAACCGAGACCCATCATGTAGTGGCAATGGATGATGTTGCGATGCGTAAAATCATCGTCCCAGATCAGCAAGTCGGGTAGGGAAACCGCAAAATAATCGATTTTTACCTGATCGAACAAATGCTTCTCTCCGTAGCTAATCAACTTGTTGAAACGACTGCGGGCCTCTTCGTTACGACCGAGGTTCAGTAGGGCCAATCCCTGATAGAATATTTTATCCGGCTTCTGGTCATTGTAATAGATGGCGGCCGCGGGTTCGCTGATACCGACGGCGGCGGTTTCGAAGCAAGCACGGGCTTTTTCCGGTTGATTCATACCTTCGTAAGCACAACCGAGGAAGTAATTGAAATCATTCTCTTGCGCCCCGGGCAGTTTGCCTTCTCCCAGATTGTGCGGATATTCGAAGCATTCTTCCAAGAGAGCTTCTGCCGTTGCATATTCTTTTTTACCCAAAGCGATCTTGGCCAGTTCGAGCCTGGCTATCTGGTATTGTGCCGGAGCTTTACCTTCTCCGCCTTCCCACGGGTGGAAATGACGGGCATCGATTAATGCTTTAGCCTTCTCGTATTTGCCAGTCTGATTGTGCAGGGTTGCATATTCAAGATAAAGGTCATCACGCATTTTTACCAGGTCTGTGTGTTTCTCCAGAAATGCCAGACGCTCGTCATGCGTACGATTCAACCGCTTGTATAACTGATCCAGCTCCATCAGGATGCGGGCATCCGATTCATCCAGGGCAAAAGCTTTTTCGAGCAAAGCAACGGCCTTCTCCGAGTCATTCTGTTTGTTGAATGCCGCCAGTGAAAGATTACGCAATACGGTCGGGAAATTCGGATTGATAGCGGCTGAAGCTTCCCAACAAGAAATCGCCTCCGCAAATTGCAGCTTATCATACCAAAGATTTCCAAGGTAGAACGGCGCGTAACCATCCTGCGGATTGGCAGCCAAAGCGCATTGCAGCGCTAGAATCGCCTCCAGACGGTTCGGGAAACAGCAATCCGGTTTTTGCTCAGATGCAACTTCAAATACGGCTTTTGCTTCCGCAGTTTTATCTGCCAATGAGAGCGCCCAACCCAGATAGTAGAAAGCCATTGGTGACGGCTGTGCCTTGTCGATACAAAGCTGCAGAATTGCCACCGCCTCATCATAGAGACCTGCATTGATATAATCAAGAGCAATTTCTTCGTAGTTGTGACTTTCAGTACGCATAAGCGTCAGCAGCTGAGCCTCAACCGAAACATTCTGAGTAATCAGGTATTTTTCAAAAAGGCAACCGAAGTTGAAGTGGTCAATTTTGAGTGAATCGTCGATCAAAGCCAAAGCTTCATTTTCTTTGTCCAAATGGCGTAGAATCGCAGCCTTCAGGTGGCGGGCACGGTGATTGTGCCAGTTGCGAATCAGCGATTTGTCCACTTCGTAAAGCGCATCATCCAATCGACCGTCTATTACAGAAATTTGTGCCAATGAATAATAGGCCGCATCCTGCCAAGCCGCATTCCAGGAGGCTTTGTAGAATGATTCGTAAGCCTCCTCGTTTTCCCCCATAACCTTCAATGCCAAACCGAGGTTGTACAACGGCTCACCGTCATACGGATTGGGATTGCGCGTGGTGAGCGTCTCAATCGCACGACGATAGTATGGAATCGAATCGGCAAATCGTCCCTTGCGGAACAGCCAGAGTCCCATCGCATTGTTGCAGCGGGCATCAGACGGATCGCGGTGCAAAGCCTCCTGATAGTAATCGGTCGATTTGTACGTGGCATGGCGGTATTGCTCGATGTGCAGACCATTCAGGAAAAGCTGCTCGTTGGTCTGAATATCTTTCGGGTCTAAAGCCGGTTTAGCTGCTTCCGGTACGGTCTTGATTTCATCTTTTTCAGGTGTCCAACTTAGTATCTTTTTACCATTTTTTGCACAAACGGTTACGGTCAGATCCTGATAGGAAATGCCTTTCAAAGCAACCGTTTTCTCATAGACATTTTCAGGAGAAAGGGTTTGAATTTCTTCCAGCAAAGTCGTATTTTGACTTTTCAGCACAATCTTCACGTAGGTCATCTTGCGGGTCGCAAATAATTTCAACAATGCTTTCCCATCCTCTTCTTCCAGATTTAGTAAAAGGTCAACGCACGCATTTTTCACTACACCGAGTTCACGATACGGCATAAAGTTTTGCACGAATGTCTTTTCCTCGTACGGCTGTAACCACGAGAAGTCTGGCTGATTATCAGTAAACACACCGGTCATCAACTCGATGTATGGGCCGTCACTATCTGTAAGGTTACGGTCCCAGGCACAACCAAAATCACCATTGCCCCACGTCCACTGTTTCTTACCCGGAGAAATGTGGTGATTCGCCACGTGCAACACACCGGCACGGGTATCGTTTTCGTATCCGCCCACGAAGTCGTATTTCGACTTAATAGCCATGTAAGAAGTGGGAACAGGAATATTTTTGTAGCGGGAAATGTCCACACCGGCAGAGTAGTCCATCTTGTAGTAGACCCCGGTCGCAATCGGGAATTTCGACACGTCACGCTTTCCGTGGTCAAATACGGCATTGACATCCGGTGGAAAAACTGACTGGTAATCGTCATTCACACACACTGCTGGATTAGCCCACCAAAGGAAAGTCTGCGGCACTGGGGTCGGATTGAAAAGCTTTCCCTGTATCTCCAGCACCGCACGACCCGGACGAAGGGTAAAACCAGCAGAGCCTTTCTGATGGAACATGCGCTCCTGCTCATTTACCCACACGGTAGCACTTCCGTCTTCATGTTGCTCGATGGTGTAATCCACCGGCAGATAGGTGCTCGGGCGATGGTGTTGCGGCCAGTTGAACTCCAGACCACCGGAAATCCACGGGCCGGTAAGTCCCACCAAAGCGGGCTTTATCACACTGTTGTAGTAGATGAAATGGCGCTCTTTGATTTTATCGTAAGCCATCTGCACACGACCGCCCAGCTCAGGCAGAATCATGATTTTCAGGTATTCGTTTTCGAGGTAAACGGCATTCCACGCTTTATCCACTTTCTCATCGGCAATCTTTTCGACTACCGGATAGGGATAAACAACGCCACTGCTGCCCTGATAGACGCGTTTTTCGAGAAACATCGGATTTTTTTCGGGTTCTCCTATTTCATATGTGGGGATTATTACTGCTTCTTCCCAGACTTTGACCATGATATGTTTGATTTATTTGTTTACTTATTGTCAACGCTGACAGGTCTGCGACGCTATCAGATTGAGTTTACTCTTGGATGATATTTTTCACTGTAGATGCAGGCGCGGAGACTGTCGGATTGAAGCTCTTACTGCTCATATATTTTTTCAGGCTGAAAAGCAATTGATTGGCTTCCGGTCTTTTATCCATATCCTGACTGAAGTCAATACCGGACACCAACAATTTACCTTTGCCTACTTTTAGTTCAAATATCAGGGCCAAAGGTCGGTTGGTCACCCAATCGTCAATGACGCGCACTATCGGTTTAATTTCAGATGAAAGCGAGTTAAGGATGATAGCATTGGAGTGCGACATAGCATCCCACCACTGCCAGTTGCTGTAATATTCGGTAGGAAAATCAGCTAATGCCGGATGTCGTGGATTGCACAAGATGCCCAATGTATGAGGCGCCTGCCCCATTGTCCATGCCGTATTCCAGAAGATTGACGAGAATCCGATTCCGATGTTTCCACCGCAGTCAGGTTTCAGGGAACCTTTCTTCAATGAAAGCAACACCGATCCGCCATTTTCCAGATATTTCGTGGTGATATTATCCAGCGTGGAAACGATTTTGATTTTTTCTTCACCGGCAATCTCCTCCTTCTTCGCCGGATATACCCAAATATCCCAGCTGTTTGAGAAAGAAGCCACTGACACTTCGAGAATCAGTTTCTGCGCCCGGGTGATTGATTCAAGCGGCACCGATATTTTCCCCAATCCAATGCCATTGCCCAATGCAACGTCTGTTTGCGGGAGTTTGCCTGAGAATATTGTCTTTCCAGATACATCGTTGATTTTCCAGGTCGGAACAACATTAATCAATGGTGCATCGCCATAATGAGCCACCTCGATGCTGGTTGTAAGCGTATCATTATTGATGTAAATGTGTTTTCTTAACCGGGCCAATGGTACTGTCGAATTACAGAATCGATTGTATTCACTGGGGGAAATGTAGCCTTTTTCCTCCCAGAAGGGACTCAGCACTCCGACCAGAGCAGTGCCCTGACCGGGAAAATCATGCAAATCAAGCAACTGAAAACCGCCAAATCCTTTTGTGCGAAGTGCGGCCTCAATATCAGCCTTATAGCACAACGCCTGCAACCTCCCGGATGCCAACAGAAAACTATCCGCCAGATGCGCCATCCCATTTTCGGTTAATGTCTCCCGGAAGATCTCGAAGTTCTTAGCCCGAACCACTCCCGTGTATTTCGAAATCTCCTTAAAGTCAGGATAGACGCACCATTGCCCGATTTCGTGACTGACCACCGGTTGCTTCAGGGAACTGATTTTGGAGCTCCAATCATAGTTTGATGCCGGAGCCGATCCGTTGATGATGCTTTTTAACTCTTCGCCCCATGCCTGAATGCGTGGATCAGGAGTACTTAAATAATCATTAACCGGCAGATTAGGCCAACCAGAGCCGGAAGTGTAGATCCGACGGCTGTCTTTAGTTTTCCAATATGAGACAAATCTGGCCAGAAATTCATCCTTATGCTTTCCTGCCGGCTCATTTCCATAGGCCATCATACAAAATGAAGGATGATTGCCGTAGGTTTCCACCATTCGCTCGCTTTCCTCATATAAGTATTTGTCAAAAGGCTTTCCATCACCAATGGTAGTGGACTGGTTGGCCCACGACGAACATTCGACCTGAAGATAAAAGCCCATTTGATCGGCAGCGTCAAATGCAACCTGAGGCGGACACCAGGAGTGAAAACGGATGTGGTTTAATCCATGAGCCCGACAAATCCTGAAAATGCGCAACCATTCTTCGATTTGCGTTGGAGGAAATCCTGTTTTGGGAAATATTGCACACTCAAGGGTTCCCCGCAGAAACAGCGGTTTGTCATTGATCAGCAATTGCCGTCCTGAGACTTTGATCTCTCTCATTCCGAACGTAGTATGGTAGGTATCCTCAACTTTCGAGTTCAATATCAACTTGGCATTAAGATTGTACAAACTTGGATGAAATTCACTCCACAGCTTTACATTTTCACCCATTGAATAATCCACCAAAATCGTATCTGTACCTGGTCGTATCCTGACATTCAGAGTGATCTGACGGGGAGTAGTCGCGCCTTCTGCCGAGATGGTCAGAGTTGCTTTCTGAGCTTTCTTTAAGCTGTTGCTTATTTTGAGTTTGGCAACAATCTTATTTTGATAAATATCAGGATTGACCTGAATATTCTGAATATAAACCGACGGGCGGGCTTCCAGATACAGCTGCCCGATCATTCCGTTCCAGTTGGTTTGAGTATGATCCGATATGGAGTGCGAATTCATTCCCGGATCAATATCTTTTACCCGGTTGTCCATGCAAACAGACAGTATGTGTTTTCCCGGAGTAAGGAGCGCTGACAAATCATACAGATGCGGAGTACCCAGCGAGTTGCGCATACCCACCTCCTGATTATCCACCCACAAGCGGCTTTCCCAGTGGCAACGTTCCAGAATCAACCGGATGTTTTTTCCTTTCCAATCATTGGGAATAGTTACTTCCCTCTGATACCAGGCCACTCCGGCATAATACTTCAGCGGCTGGAGCCAGAAGGGAACTTTTATATTTCCGGGCTGACGATATTTTGCATATTGAGGTTTGTGAAAATATGAACTATCCACAATCTGACCGGTCCATTTCGTATTCAACGAAATATCAAATCCCTTTCCATTGCTGGCCATTGACCCCGGCAATGTGATTAAATCGGGGAGTAAACGGCTATACCATTTCTCAGCCACACCCTTGTCCTGGTTGTCAATAGCGAAGTACCAGTCGCCATTGAGCATGATTTTATCGCTGGCCTTTGCGATATTTACCTGTACCAAACAAGCCACAAGTGCAAATCTGAATATTTTTAATTTAAGCGTTTTCATACGTTGAATCTTTGCAATTAATCAATCTTTTACTAATTCTTTCTCTAATGCTTCCAGCGATTTACCTTTTGTCTCTGGCAATCTTTTACGGATAAAAAGGAAGCCCGCCAAACAGATAAACCCATACAACCAGAATGTACCCGATGCACCGAGACCTTTATTCAAAAGAGGGAAAGTGTATGTCAGTATAAAACAGGCAGTCCACAGGGCAAACGTAGCCACTGCCATCGCAGCGCCCCGCACTTTGGTGGGGTAAATTTCGGAAAGGATCACCCAGGTAACCGGAGCAAGCGACATTGCATAACAACCGATGGCTATCACCACCAACAACAGCAATGGCCAGCCCGTCACCGAGAAATGGTACAAAATACCCATCACGGCAAAGATTCCGGTGAGCCCACCCGAACCCAACAGCATCAGTGCCCGGCGACCAAGTCTGTCCACCGTGTACATAGCCAGCAGGGTAAATACCATATTTGCCACTCCGGTCACCACAATATTGAACAACACGTCAGACAATCCGTAACCTGCCGCGGCAAAAATCTCCTGTGCATAATTAAAGATCACATTGATACCACACCATTGCTGCAACACGGCCAGTACAACGCCGATGGTCAGCACATTCCACATGCGGGGATGAAAAAGTTGCTTCAGTCCGGCAGATTCGGGAGTCGATGCTTCTGTGGTTTGTATTTGTGCAAGTTCAGCTTTGGCATACCCCTCGCCACCGATGCGGCTGAGTATTTTCCGGGCTTTATCTTCTTTATTGCGAATCGCCAGCCAACGCGGGCTTTCGGGAATAAATATGGTCAGTAAAAAGAAGAAGAACGAGGGAATACAAACTGCCCAGAACATCCAGCGCCATCCCATTTGACCGTTCCAAGAATTTAAAATGTCAATTCCTGTGCTGTTGCTTGGAATGGGTTCTGCAATCTGCCAATTGCAGACTTGTGCCGCCAGAATACCAATGACTATTGTCAACTGGTTGAGAGATACCAAACGTCCTCTCATTCGCGTAGGCGATATTTCAGCTATATATATCGGAGAAAGATTAGAGGCTACACCAATGCCGACGCCTCCCATTAAACGAGCCAGTATAAATACAATGAAATTTTCTGACGCTCCGGTTATAAAAGACGATATGAAGAACATAGCTGCAGATGCAAGAAGTAATTTTTTGCGTCCATATTTTTCACTCATCATGCCTGAAAGTGTAGCTCCAACCAAACATCCCAACAAGGCACAGGCCATAGCCCATCCCTGCATAAAAGCAGAATTTGCAATATTGAAATATTGTTCGTAAAATGGTTTTGCTCCACCAATTACGACCCAGTCATATCCAAAGAGCAATCCCCCCATTGCAGATATGAGAGAGATTCTGAGTAGGAATAACGTATGGTATCTTTCGTTTGTCATTGTATTTGTTTTAAGATTGTAATAGCTGCTGCCAAGAAAATGTGCTTATTTTTGTCTGGAATTATAAAGGAGAATTACTGGCATTTGATTTGATGCCTGTCTTTGTGAAATATTTAAGTAATTAACATGTAAATTGTTTTGTGATTGTGTGTTGTGAAAGTGTAAATTTCTCAGGTAATATAATAGACATTTATTTACTTTGCAAAGATATTAAAGCCGAATAGCATAATACATGGAAAATTCAATCAATAACCTGTAATATTTTCTGATTTTATGAATCACGATATTCAAAAAAAGGCAGAAGGGTTTAGAGGCGAACGTTCGATAGTGCTGCCTCAGCCTATTAGAGAGGAATTAAAGAAAAACGAGATGACTTGTGATCTTTTTATTACAGATATCGGATACTATCCAAAGGCAAGAGGACATTATCGATCTCGTCCGGAAGGAGCGAAAGAGTGCATTCTTATTTACTGCATAGAGGGGAAAGGATGGATACGCTTTAATGATAAAAGATACACATTGTCGGAAAATCAGTTTTGCATAATTCAGCCAGGTCTGAAGCATGAATACGGAGCTGATGAAGATAAGCCATGGAGTATTTATTGGTTGCACTTTGCAGGAGAAAAATCCCGGTTGTTTTCATCTGTTTTTAATCAGGTGAATGATATTGCGCCAATTGCAGGTCATAGAATTCAACAACGCTTGTCAATTTTTGAAGAGATTTATCAAAATCTTGAATTGGGGTATAGTCCTGAAAATTTGAACTATGTGAGTATGTGCCTTTGGCATTTGTTGGCATCTTTTCGATATATTCAACAATTTAGAGTTATTAGCAATTCTCAACAGGTTAATGTAATTCAACAAACCATTCTGTTTATGAAAGAAAATATTGAGCGGATTTTATCTGTTGAAGAAATTGCAAACAATGCTCACTATTCTATATCGCATTTGTCCCTCTTGTTCTCTCAAAGTACCTCTTATAGCCTGCTTGAATATTTTACGCAATTAAAAATACAAAAAGCATGTCAGTTTCTTGATCATACGGATTTAAGTATAAAGGATATTGCATATAAACTAGGATATAATGATCCTTTTTATTTTTCCAAAGTATTTAAGAAGCAAATCTCATTAACCCCCAGCCAATACAAGCAAAGACCCAAATAAGATATGCTTAAGTTATCTTTGGGAAGTTACTCTTAGTTCTGCCCTCCCCTGTAGTCTTTTTGTCGTATATTTGCGATGTATTAAATTACAATAAGCCAGTGCACGTTAAGCATTGGTTTCAAGGTGCGGCCGCATTATTGATTGTGTGTCACTGCAACTAAAAATTTGTAATTTTCAACAATGCATCATGCCTCAAAATGTAATTTTACGCTTGTTGTCGCCTGTTGGAGTGATTAAAACAGAATGTTATTAACGTTCGGTGAACGTTGTTCTGTTTGCTGATTTTGATTCTGGGTGACCTTGATAAATAAATTTGAACACATGAAACGAGTCCCGAAAGTCGGGACGAGTTCCATCCGACCATTAAAAAACAAATTATTTACGGATGAAAATACACTTCCACATTGCTTTTCTTGTTACGTTATTGTTTGTGCCCAATCATGTTACAGGTAGAGAACCGGGTTCTCAATTCAAACAATTTCAGTACAATGATCAGCTCCCCTCTAATTCCGTTCAGTGTATTTATAAGGACAAAGAAGGATTTATGTGGTTTGGAACCCGAGATGGCTTGTGCCGTTTCGATGGTTACCGGATTACAATTTTTCGGTCAAATACAGCCAATCATAATAAGTTGACAAATAACAATATCCGTTGCTTGGTAGAAGATAATCAACATCGTTTGTGGATAGGAACCAATGAAGGGATCAATATCTTGGATAAGCAGACTTATTCGATTAAACCTTTCAATCATCCTGTATTTGGTCGCGACAGAATCTCGGATTTATGCATGGATAAAAAAGGGAATCTCTGGATTGCAATAGGTTCCAAAGGAATTGTCAGGATAGATTCAGGCCATCGTATTCATTTATATCAGAGCGGATCTCCAATCTCAAAAATACCCTCCAACAGTACGATGACTATATCTCAGGATTCGGAAGGCAACATCTGGGCTACCTTTTGGAGTGGAGGACTGGCGTTGTATCAGCCGGATAAGGACGCTTTTAAAGTATATCCTCCAGTTGGTAATGCGAATAACCCGTTTAAAATACTGGAGGATAAAAAGCATCATTACTGGGTGTTTACCTGGGGAGATGGCATGTATGCTTTTGATCCGAAAAACATACAACACCCATATACACCTGTGTCATTCTACAAAGATGGGAAGCCGGTTAAAGTAAATAATATAATATACAGAATGATACAGGATTCTGAATCTGGTAGTTTCTGGATTATCTCTTTCTCGGGGCTGGATGTTTTATCTCAGGTAAACAATACAACGTTTAATATCATAACCAGAAATACAATGTTTAGAGAACCTTCCAACAAACTTTTTCATGAAATAATTGATGATTTGCATGGCAGTTTATGGTTGGGCTCGGTAGGCGAAGGGATTTATAAGTTGGATTTCAATAATAATAATTTTCAGACAAATGATCTGGCAGTCTTAACAAGCAAACTGGGTTATCCTCCCAATGTATATCATGTATGCGAATCTGATGCTAATATTCTTTATCTGGTAATTGATCGGCTTGGAGTCTATCGGTTGAATAAAATAACTGGTGTGCTCGACAAGGTTTCTATCCCGTTTTTTTCAGGCAATGAAAATATTCAGGTCATGTA
>JAUZOF010000559.1 GCA_030706585.1 Bacteroidota bacterium | reverse complement strand
AGAGCTCATCATCTCCCCAGTTCCACGATGTAGTCCAATAGCATTTTTCCTTATCAGGAATACAATTGTAAATTTCCTCTACAAACCCCTGGAAGTTTGTGAAATTTTTAAATGCCGTTGCCGGATCTACATTTGAGTCAGGTGATTTATCCAAATATGATGTGCAGGATGAAAATGCAATCATCATAAGGAATATTCCACCCCCTAAAAATGCTTTATATATATTTTTCATAGCGCTCTATATTATTATAATGTTACTTTAAGACCCAAATTGTAACGTCTTACGGTTGGATATGCACCCTGGCTACCTGCACCTCCGAAGTTGGATTCGCGGTCATCCGGCATTTTAGACCATACCCACAAGTTGTTCCCATTCAGGTATATTCTTAAACTGTTCATTTTTAATTTCTTTATAGCCTTGCCACTGAGAGTATAAGCTATTTCAGCATTTTTCAAGCGGACATACGATCCGTCGTACAGATATTGAGTACCATTGTTATAGCTTGGAGTAGAAGCCCAACGTGGAGTTGTAATATCTGCTGAAGTATTATCTTTCGACCACCAGGTACCCTGATCGTATACGGTATCAAGCATACCTGAGAAACTTGTCAGGTTTACTTCGCGGGTTACATTGTTAACGCCATAGAACTGAACGAAGGCACTAAAACCTGTCCATTCGAATCCCATGGTAGCATTGTAAGTGTTTTGAGGTGAATCAGAAAATCCGTATGGAATTCGGTCTTTACTGTCAATGATACCATCCCCGTTGAAGTCGATGATATTATAGTCACCCGGCAATTTGTACAAGTCATTGGTATCATGCTGCACACTTCCATAGAGTTGGTCATAAGTATTCAAATAACCTGTACTAACATAGGCTCTTGTCTGACCAATACTATAACCTGCTTCCTTCTGATATGCAGGATATAATGCAGGGTCATCTTTCTTGATGATTACGTTTTTAGCATGTGTCATACTAAAATTACCCCATAAACGCAGTCCGTTATGAAAAGATTTATTCAAACGAACTTCAATTTCATATCCATTTGTGCGTACCCGTCCTAAGTTTGCTGTCGGAGGATCTTGACCGAAATAAGGAGGTACCGAACGGCTTCCACCGTTAACCAGAATATCTCTACGATTGTCGTTGAAAACTTCAACCGTACCGGCAATTAATCCTTTCAGGAAAGCATAATCAACACCGACATTGAATTTGCGAACAATTTCCCAGTGAGCATCAGGATTTCCAACAGATGCTTCTCTGTACCAATTGTATGGGCTTGCACCCTGATTCAATGAAAGGGTTGATGTTCCTCCATAAGCCCATTGAGACATGTAAAGGAATCGGCTTCCGCTATCATCCCCGATTTCGCCCAATGAACTCCTGACTTTTAACATGTCAATAAACTTGAAAGGTTTCATGAAATTTTCCTGAGAAATCAACCATCCCACAGCACCTGAGTTGAAGAATCCAAAACGGTTTTGGGATGCAAATTTTTCTGAACCGTTGTATGCACCGTTATATTCTAAAAAGTATTTATCTTTCAGATTATATGTTGTACGGAACACCCAGTTTTCACGATAACTTGGAATCATACTACCCATAGCATTCTGCTGACGGGTGAAAACACCCATAGCTGTTACATTGTGGTCACCAAATTTGCGAGCCCAGTTTAATTGCAATTGCAGGTTCATACTACGGTAAGTTGCCCCGTTATTTACGGAACCACCCGATGTACTCCAAAGCACGCCCTGAGTATAGTCAAATTTTGAGTTTTGGTTGAATTCCACCTTGTATGTGGCAATTCCTGTTGCAGGATCAATCCATTTCATTACCGGATCATTGAAGAGGTCATTCACACCACGGCTACCATCAGAGAAAGTATTGTCATAGGACAAAGTTCCTTTAAAATTCAAGCCTTTGGTAATGAATTTAAGGTCTTGTTCCAAAGCAAAGTCAGTTGCAATACGTGTAGTTGTAAGAGTTTGCACTCCACCTACCGACATTGCCTGAGCCGAGTTGGTCACATTGGAAGTCAGAGGGTAAAATCCCCACGATCCATCTGAATATTTGGGAAGGAAAACATCCGGCGGAATATTGTATGCACCGGCCCATTGTTGTGCTACTGCCCAGTCCGACGTATTTGTATTACCCCATGGACGTGTACTCAATGAGTTTGAACCGGAGATATTCACCTTCAAACCTGTAGTTTTTGTCAACTGAAAGTCCAAATTACTACGTACGTTCAATCGGTTGTATCCATAACCGGATTTATAATTACGTCCGGCATCCAATACTCTAAACAAGTCTCCTTCACGTACAAAGTCGGCAGCTGCAAAGTATTTCACAAAATTTGTTCCCCCGCTGATATTCAGGTTTACATTACTGGATATTGCATAATTTTTAAAGAGCTGTTTTTGCCAGTCAACGTTCGGATAACGTTCTGCTTCAGTAGTATTAGCCGGATAACGATATTTATTGATAATCTCCTGGGGGGTCATATATGACCAAGAATCCGATTTTACACCCAATTCATGCTCGATTGCCACGTTACGTGCAGCCAAAGCATCGTATGAGTCGTATTTGCCAGGGAGTTTTGATGGCGCTTTTATTGTTGATGAGAATCCCACTTCAATTTTAGCGCGTCCTTCTTGTCCACGTTTAGTTGTAATAAGAATCACACCATTTGCACCTCTGACCACATATACAGCAGTTGCAGAAGCATCTTTCAATACTGAAATTGACTGAACAGAAGAAATATCGACTCCTGTCATCGGACGTTCAACACCATCTACAAGTACCAATGGGTCGCTTCCGTTCCATGAGCTGGTTCCACGAATTATAATCTTAGGATCTTCTTCTCCCGGAACACCCGAAGTTTGCATGGTAACAACACCCGGCAAATTCCCGGTCAATGCTGCACCAACATTCGAGACCCCGCCGGCACGTTCGAGCACCTTACCGTCTGTCTGGGTGATAGCTCCTACAAGGGTTGTCTTCTTTTGTTGTCCATAACCAACAACCACCACATCTTCCAAACTAACACTACTGTTAGTCATTTCTATCGAAATGTT
>JAUZOF010000558.1 GCA_030706585.1 Bacteroidota bacterium | reverse complement strand
TTTGAAATGGGTCTCTTTGAAAATCCTTATGTAGATCCTGTACGTGCAAAACAAAATGTAAGATCGAAAGAACATATCCAGCTGGCGCGTAAAGCAGCGCAGGAATCTGTAATCCTGCTGAAGAACAACAGTAACATATTGCCATTGAATAAAGATTTTCAAAATGGCATCAGGAAAATAGCAGTTATCGGACCCAATGCGGATAACCGATATAATCAGTTAGGTGATTATACCGCCCCGCAAGAAGATAGCAATGTGAAAACAGTTTTGGATGGAATCAGATCAAAGCTTAATCCATCACAAATTGAATATGTAAAAGGGTGTGCAATCCGGGATACAACCAATCTTGAATTTGACAAAGCTGTTGCTGCTGCAAAAAAAGCGGATGTGGCAGTGGTCGTAGTAGGAGGATCAAGTGCGAGGGATTTCAAAACCAAGTATATCGAAACCGGAGCTGCTATTGCTTCATCTGAAGGGGTCAGCGATATTGAAAGTGGAGAAGGGTACGATAGGGCTACTCTTGATTTAATGGGAAAACAGCTGGATCTTTTGAAAGCAATTAAGGCTACCGGAACTCCAGTGGTGGTTATCTATATCCAGGGACGTCCATTAAACATGAACTGGGCTGCTGAAAATGCAGATGCCTTGTTAACAGCTTGGTATCCGGGACAAGAAGGAGGGAATGCAATCGCCGATGTTTTGTTTGGTGACTACAATCCTGCCGGAAGATTAACCGTTTCCGTTCCTCGCTCGGTCGGCCAATTGCCTGTTTATTATAATAAAAAGAACCCGAAGAGCCATGATTACGTAGAGATGAAAGCATCACCTTTGTATTGTTTCGGGTATGGATTGAGTTATTCAAAGTTCGAATACAGCAATCTGCAGATAGAAAAGAAAGGGGATCATAGTTTTGATGTAACGTTTACCCTTCGTAATACCGGAAACTGTGACGGTGATGAAATAGCACAATTGTATTTGAGGGACGAAGTTGCATCGACTGTTCAACCGATCAAACAACTTAAACATTTTGAAAGGGTTGATTTGAAAAAAGGAGAAGAGAAAAAAATCACCTTCTCAATTACAGAAAACGACCTTTCTGTAATTAATCCCAACATGGAACGTGTTGTTGAACCCGGGACATTCACTCTGATGATCGGAGCATCGTCTGATGACATACGTTTAAAAGACCAAATCATCGTTCAATAATGTTCGGAAATCAAGCATTTTAACTAACCAATATATTCTTGTATGCTGAAAAGTTATTTAAAAAAGAACCTGATGCTATTCCTGACAATGATTTTAGTTGTCAACTTAAATGCTCAGGACTTAACTCAATTGTGGACCGGATTACGAGCAGCTCAACCTGAATCTGAATTGCCAAAAGGAAAGGCACCGTTTCAGAAATCCCAAAGAATTGCTAAGCAAAATATTCCGGTAAAATTGAGTCAAACCCAGCCCGGCGAGTGGATTATTTCCGGAGGATGGGAAATGACGGATGGTACAACAGTGTTAGAATCACAGCAATCTGTCTTTGATCCTGAACTGGATACAAAATCATGGTTTAATGCAACAGTCCCGGGAACTGTCTTAACAACATTTGTTGATCAGGGTGTATACCCCGATCCTTTTTTCGGACTCAATAATATGTTTATCCCTGATACCCTGAGCCGAACGGACTGGTGGTACAGAGCCAAATTCGATGCTCCGAAAGAGGTGACAGGTCAAAGGACCCATTTGGTCTTTAATGGAATAAATTATCTTGCCGAGGTTTTTCTGAACGGGAAAAAATTGGGAAATATTAACGGAGCCTTTATTCGGGGCAATTTTGATGTTACCAATCTTATTCGGAAAGAAGGAAAGAATGTCCTGGCCGTTCATATCTATCCGCCTAAAAACCCGGGTATCCCTCATGAACAATCGATCGTTGCAGGACAAGGTCTGAATGGGGGGATGTTAAGCCTGGACGGGCCAACCTTTATCTCGTCGATAGGGTGGGACTGGATTCCCGGTATCCGTGACAGGAATACCGGAATATGGCAGGATGTAAGGCTCAAAACAGGAGGCGATGTCGTAATCGGCGATCCGCTGGTTATCACGAATCTCATGTTGCCGGACACCACTCAGGCCAAGATAACGATTCGTACAAACATTAAGAATATAACTTCCGAACCTGTACAAGGAACACTAACTGCCAAAATAGAAAATATCAAAGTTCAGGTTCCCTATACGCTGAATCCGAATGAGGAAAAGGAACTTGTATTTGATCCTCAGACTTATAAAGAATTAACTATTAAGAATCCACGACTCTGGTGGCCTAATGGATACGGGAAACAGGAATTGTATGATTTGTCATTGGAAGCTAATGCGAACAATCAGGTATCTGATCTGAAGAAGGTCCGCTTTGGTATTCGTGAGATGTCTTATGAATTGATGGTAAATACACCGGACAAAGGAAATATCCGGGTTGCTTACACTCCTTCAAAAACGGTCAATAAAGGGAAACCTGTTTTTGATTACGAGAAGAGAGTCCATTATTCAGAAGTGAATCAACTTCCTACGATTGTCCAGGGGGCTGATCTATCCGGTCTGCAAGAATTACCGGCAAATGATCCGGTAGGCCCATATCTCGTTATCCGTGTGAATGGGGTCAGAATCTTCTGCAGAGGAGGAGACTGGGGAATGGATGATGGTATGAAAAGAGTATCGCGCGAAAGACTTGAACCTTACTTCCAGTTACACAAGGATGCTAATTTTAATATTATCCGTAACTGGACCGGTGAATCGACTGAAGATCTATTTTATACCTTGTGTGATGAATACGGAATGCTGGTATGGAATGACCTTTGGATTACAACAGATGATACCGATGAACCTAACGACTTCGCATTGTTCATGAAAAATGCCACTGATGTCGTTCGTCGTTATCGCAATCACCCTTCCATTGCCATCTGGTGTCCTCGTAATGAAGGATTCGCTCCTTATGGAATGGGACCGCTTCTTACTGCGATGATGGCCAAAGAAGATCCTACACGTCATTATCACGGACAATCCCGTTACCTGAATATGGAATCAAGCGG
>JAUZOF010000557.1 GCA_030706585.1 Bacteroidota bacterium | reverse complement strand
TGTGATGATCTTTGTAAATAAACTTGACCGTGAAGGTAAAGATCCGTTTGATTTGCTGGACGAACTGGAAGCAGAGCTGAATATCTCCGTGCGTCCGTTGAGCTGGCCTATCAACATTGGTCAACGCTTCAAAGGGGTTTATAACATCTTCGAAGAAAAGCTGGACCTTTACACTCCAAGCAAACAGACGGTTAGTGAGTCAGTTAATTTCAAAGATATCAACAGCCCCGAACTGGAAACCTATATTGGCGACACCGATGCTGAGAAATTGCGTTCTGACATTGAACTGATTGAAGGCGTTTATCCTGAATTCGACAAAGAGGAATACCTGAAAGGTAAACTCGCACCGGTATTCTTCGGCTCGGCTTTGAATAACTTCGGTGTGAAAGAGTTGCTCGACTGTTTCGTGCAAATCGCACCATCCCCACGACCTATTCATGCCGTTGAGCGTGAAGTAAAACCGGAAGAAGAGCAATTCACCGGCTTTATCTTTAAAATCCATGCTAATATGGATCCAAATCACCGTAGCTGTATCGCGTTCGTGAAAATCTGTTCCGGTAAATTCAGCCGTAACGAAAACTATAAGCATGTACGCAACGGTAAGCTCATGCGCTTCTCGAGTCCGACAGCTTTCATGGCGCAAAAGAAATCCATCGTAGATGATGCTTATCCCGGCGACATCGTGGGTCTGACCGATACCGGTAACTTCAAGATCGGCGACACCCTAACCGGCGGCGAAGAACTGCACTTCAAGGGCTTGCCAAGCTTCTCACCTGAGATGTTTAAATACATTGACAATGCCGATCCGATGAAGGCCAAACAGCTTAATAAAGGTATTGACCAGTTGATGGACGAAGGGGTTGCTCAGATCTTTACCAACCAATTCAATGGTCGTAAGATCATCGGTACTGTAGGGCAGCTTCAGTTTGAGGTAATCCAATACCGTCTGCTTAACGAATATGGCGCACAATGCCGTTGGGAGCCGTTGAACCTTTACAAAGCCTGCTGGATTGAAAGCGATGATCCGGCTGAACTGGAAAACTTCAAGAAACGCAAGTACCAGTTTATGGCTGTGGATAAAGAGGGGCGCGATGTTTTCCTTGCGGATTCAGGCTACGTGCTGATGATGGCGCAGAATGATTTTAAAAACATTCGCTTCCACTTTACTTCAGAGTTTTAAGCTTTGCTATTAAGACACTAAGAGCATTTAGCTTTACGAAGATATATAGTTCAATAAAACGGGCTGTTTCCAACCAAGAGGAGACAGCCCGTTTTTGCATTTGCAATAAACCTGTTTTAAAGAAGCTGAAAAAGTAAATTTTACATTAGGGTAATGGGTAGTTAAATACGGTAATATCACGGGTTAAGTCATTGATTTATCGCTATATTTGGACACTTGACCCTTTGCCCTTATGATAAAACCGTTCTACATAACGATAACGATTGTGTTGTCTGTGATTTTCCTTTACCCGATTGGTTCATTAGCCATAACTGCAAACCCGGAGCCGGTGACAATTACCCAGCCCGATGGCTCAAAACTCACTTTAAAGCTGAATGGTGATGAGCGGAAACACTATTCACGGACGACCGACAATTATACCGTCTTGCAGGATAGCGATGGTTACTATAAATATGCGATTGATTCTTTGGGGAAGCTGAAACCTGGATACCTCCGTGCTCATAATCCTGAAAACCGAAAAGCGACAGAGAGTCATTTCCTGCAGAGTATTTCCACCGGGTTGCGACAAAAAGATTCCACTTCTGTATTTGGCACTCACAATACGTTGAAAAGTGCATCAATCACTCAGCATCTGACCCAGTCCGAATCAGGATTGCGTTCGGCTACCGTCCCAACACAAAGATATCTGGTTATCCTGGCCAATTTTGCAGATGTTAAGTTCTCCAGGGCCAATGCCGATTTTACCAACATGCTTAACCAGACGGGATACACAGCCAACGGTGCTACCGGTTATACCGGAAGCGTAAAAGATTATTATACTGAAAACTCAATGGGAAAACTGGTGCCCCAGTTTGATGTTATTGGTCCGGTAACTTTATCCCAGAATATGGCTTATTACGGAGGAAACGATGCCTCAGGAAATGACCTTCATCCGAGAGAAATGGTATTAGAAGCTTGTACGCTCGCAAATAACGCCTATTCTTCGCTTAATTTCAAGAGCTACGATAATGATGGTGACAAGGTGGTGGATAACGTTGCTATTTTCTATGCCGGATATGCCGAGTCAAACGGAGCGCCGGCCAATACAGTATGGCCTCACCAATGGAGTGTGTCTGGTGCTTCGGGAAATAAAGTATTCGATGGGGTAGTGGTAAATTCTTACAGTTGCTCTTCCGAACTTAAAGGGGTTAGTGGGACTACGATGGAAGGAATCGGAACCTTCTGCCATGAATTCGGTCACGTGCTGGGACTGCCGGATCTATATGATACCGATGGCGCTGATAATGGTCAGTTTTTCGACTCAAACTCGTTTAACCTCATGGCTTCCGGGAACTACAATAATAATGCCAATACGCCTCCTTATCTTTCCATTTTTGAAAGAGAGATCATCGGGTGGTCTACGTCGATTAAACTAAGTGGAGATACAACGATAACAGGATTGTCTCATATTGGGAATTCAAATAAAGCCTTTTACATTCACACCAATCCTCAGCCGGCTCCGGGTAAAAGCGATACGGAATGGTTTTATCTCGAAAATCGCCAGCAGACAGGCTGGGATAGCTATATTCCGGGGCATGGATTAGTGATTACCCATGTGGATTTGAGCGATTCTGCTATGACTAAATACTGGAATAATGGTCTGGGAAATGCGTATGCCAGTCACCCCTGTTACGATTTGCTGGAAGCCGACGGTATCGCCAATTATACCACACGAAGTGGAGATCCGTTCCCGGGAACTTCCGGACGAACCGATTTTACTGACTCCGGAATCCCGAATTCGCTTTCCTGGGAAGGTGTGGCAACAGCAACCCCGGTTACCCAAATCACAGAATCATCCAATCTGATTAGTTTTATTGTAGGAAAGGGGGTTAAAAGTATTTCAACAGCTGTTACAGAGACAGTAGGA
>JAUZOF010000556.1 GCA_030706585.1 Bacteroidota bacterium | reverse complement strand
GATTACACGGTTGATGTGGAAGCGGCGTTTCAATCTCCCGCTTACAAGGAGTTTGTCAAGCTTACTGAATCGCTCAAGCAGACTTACGGTCATTTGACCGGTGATGTCAACTTCGGCGGTGTGCTTAACATTGCGCTCGACCTCTTTGGTCAAAACCTTTTCATGGGAATGATGCTGCAACCGGATGATGTGAAGGCTGCTTTCAACAATATTGCTTCGGTAATTGACCGTTTTACCGGCAGTGTCTTTGCCGAAACCGGTTCGACCTCCATCTCTGTCACCCGCCTGGTACGTCATTTAGCCAAACCGGTATTCTTACACTCTGAGTGTTCGCATACCATGATTTCTACCGAAGATTACGATGCGTTGCTGAAAGAGTATGATGTGAACTGGAATCAATCGAAGAGTCCTTTCGGTATCCACTATTGCGGCAACGACCCACACCGTTATGCGGAGACTTTTGCCTCTTTGCCTCACCTTGACTTCCTCGATCTCGGCTGGGGGGGTGATGTGAAACAACTGCGTACTCAGTTGCCCAATACATTCTTCAGTCTGCGCCTGAGTCCGGTGGAGATTGTCAACCAATCCACCGATGAGATTCGCGAAACCATTACACGTCTCGTTACCGAATCGGCTAATCCTTCCCTGACCGGTGTCTGCTGCATCAATATGGATGACCAGGTTTCGGACGATAAGATCGAAACTATCCTGCAAACGGTGGCTGACCTGAGAGCTGAGGTTCTTGCGAAATAAAATCCGACCTTATATACACGAAAAGGAGTTGAAGATTGCGGTCTTCAACTCCTTTTTTTGATTTTCGTATTTCTTTCTAAAACGTTATAAATAGACGTCTATACGAAAGGTCTTAATTACACAAAATAAGCACCTACTTCTTTATCAGTCTTCAGTATTATCCGTTTAAGAATGGGGTAATCTTTAATTGATCTTCATAATCTTCTTTTCTAAGAAAAGGCCAGAAATCATAATCTCCCAATTTCTGAAATTCTAAGTATAATCGCTCACTTTCAGCTCTTTTATCTCTATACAGCTTTCCGAATGATAACAAATTCTGTATATGTTCTATCAAAGAGAAACTAATTAGCGGGCTTTTTGTATCGAAAAATGGCCATTCATATTCTTTCTCCGAAGTCAAAAACAAAACACATCTTGCAATTACTTTCAAATTTTCATCGCTAAGCTTATCCCTGTTTATTAATTTGTGATGTCTTGTATCATCATATAAACCCCAACATAGTTCAAGCATTGGAAGAATAATAGAATCATCATATTTTGCCGTTTTAGATCTGTAATATTGCTCCGGTAACCAACCATCTGTAACATCAGCCATAATGTTGTTTTCAAAATTATCATTTGAAATTAAACCCACAGCTAAATGTCTTAAGTGATAAGCTAATTTTCTCCTTCTTTCTTTGTCTATCATAATAATCCAGTTGTCAATTTCATTTCCCCTTCTCCACCATCTTCAATCCCATCACCAACCGGTTAATCGTCTGCGCCATTCGTTCGATTTGCAGCTCCTCCCGCTTGGCCGAACTGATCCAGTCGATATAAGCCTGTTGCTCGTTGTCGGTGAGTTGGTCAAAGAATCTCCGGGCATCGGGTTCGTCTTCCAGACAGAGTCGCAGGTTTTCCGGTATTTCGAGGGGAATTTCTTCCGCGTAAAGGATTACGTGTACCGAATCTCCCGCCTCTTTCTTAATTTTCTTCCGGATTTCGGCTTTCACGGGCAGGAAGAGCATCCCGTTTCCCATCGGCATCAGGTGATAGTTGCTGAATTCGTAACTATCAATGCAACCTCTTACCTTTACCCAGTTGAACCACGACTTCTTATTAGGTGCGATTTCAGGAATAGCGGCATAGGTCCATCCTCCTTTGCCGGGAAATTTCTCAAGGATATAGTTATTATCGGTCAGGAGTTTAATTTGTTCATCCATATCATACGCTTGATTACGATTCCAATACCTTTTTCAGATTATCGAGCCCCCCTTGCAGGTCCTTCCCCAACATCTGCTCCATATTCATCATAAGCAGCATCACATTCTGGGGATAACCCATTCTTCCGTCAAATCCCCAGCACACTTTCGTCTCATTTTCAGAGACAGATTCGACAAGCATATACACCCGGCTGGTAGAGCGGAACGGTTTAAGAAACCGCAATTCCCAGTCAATGCTCTTGTCCTCATTCAGGGCATGAATTTCCTGCTCACCGACACCCACGTTTTTAACTTTGCTGTTCCATTTCATGATGGCTCCTACTGTGCCATCTGTACCCAGATACTCGCGCTGCATATTTACATCCATTTTTGACCAAACGGTGTAGAATTCCTGGTTTTTCAATAGTTTTACATAATCAAATACCTCTTGTTTTGGACGTTTGATGATAACGGTGCGCTCCACGACATACTCTTTGCGCGAAAAAAGAGCAATAATATACACCAATGCAACAAGGCTGAGCAATACGGCCAGGATAATTTGTAATACGAACATAAGATTCCGGATTTAAGGTGAATGTTTTTTGTTTTTCAGGTACTCCTTTTTGATTCAGAGGAATAGTTTAAAAACATTCCGGGAAAGGGGAATGTTCGCGGCTTCAGGACTCACATTAGATGGAAAAGGGTTGATTGTCTATTCCGATAGATTCACCTCTTATTCAAAATACTCATATTGTAAGTTGACCAATAGCTGTTCCCCACCCTTATATTTTCACGTAGCAGCCCTTCGATCTCTAAACCGCAATCCAGATAACACTTGATGGCCGGTTGATTGAAGTCATACACGCCAAGATCGAGACGGTGCAGGCGCAAATCATCAAATCCGATATGAATCAATGCCCGGATAATAGCTTTACCGAAGCCGCGGTTACGGTATCGCTCCTCTCCTATCAGAATGCGGCAGATGCGTGCCGATTTGTTCTTCGTGTCGATATGATTGAGCTCGGCATGACCGATCACTTCATTGGTTTCGTCGTCAACTACCCGATAGATTAACCGGTTTGGTGTCTTTCGATAGATCTCCAACTGCTCGTGCGTCACCGGCCACGTGAATACCGGTCCGCTGAATTGTACCATTT
>JAUZOF010000555.1 GCA_030706585.1 Bacteroidota bacterium | reverse complement strand
CTTTTTCCGGTATGGATATCTTTTGCGAAATATCCTAATGAGTCCGCCTCCCGCCACTGTTTTTTATTGTTTTGGGAAATAACAGGATCCTGAGAGACAATCATCTTGAAACCCTGTGCTGCCAAATCGGAAACCATTTGCTTCGGATTTTGATAATTCTCTTTTCTCCATTCGAAGTCCTGTAAGTTTTGGGTCCAGCCAATATCCTGATAGATAATATCGCACGGGATTTGACGTTTACGAAACTCTCCCGCCACTTCACGTGCCAGCTTCTCGTTAGTGTACATGCCCCGGCACTGGGAAAAACCAAGAGCCCATTCGGGCGGCATGATTGGTTTTCCGGTCAGTTGGGTATAGCGTTCGATGATTTGTTTGTACGACGGACCAAAGATGAAATAGTAAGCCATCTCTCCACCGGGCGATTCGAAGGAGTAATATTCGTTGGAAGCTGCCCCGAAGTTGAATACACTTTTATAGGTATTATCAAAGAAAATCCCGTATCCGAAGTTACTCATGAAGAAGGGAATGCTTTTGTACAGCGGATCTTCATCGGTGGCATAGCACGGCTTGTCACTATTCCACATTCGGAAGGTTTTACCCCGACGATCTAATCCACCGCTTTTTTCACCTAACCCGAAGAAGTGCTCATTGGGGCGAAGCGTTTTGTAGCTGATTTGTCTCTGTGTCTCTTTCACAAAGCCTTTGCCTTGATAATCTTCAAGCAGCAACTTTTGATATTTATCAAAGAAACGCACCTGAAAAGGACTCTTATTGATGCGAATAATCAGTTCGCTGGTAAAAATTTCATAGCTTCCCGGTTGTTCTGAAACAGACAAAGTTCCGGCATTATCAATATTTTCATTGACTACGGCAAACGATTCATTGTTTCGCTGAAATTTCCCTTGTTCGTACCACAGCTTAACGATTCCCGGACTACAAAGTTTAAGCAGGACGTTGACGTTATTTTCACAGTGAAAAATCGCTTGCGAACCGGAAGCTTCATAGGACAGGCATTTGCCGGATATGACTGGCTCCGGCGTTATTTTTTGTGCTAAAAGAGAGCTAACCGACAGGAGTAGTCCTATTAGATAGCCGGTAATGTATTTTTTCATCGTAAGAGTTTTTAATATTCAACAACCACCATACTCCAGTACTTCAACTCGGGCAGGATGAAGCTCACTGCATTTCCGGTTTGAGCAAAGTTGACGGTTCGGGAAGCTCCGCCAATAATATCAGGAGAAGCTACCCATATCTTTTTCACGACGGCATCGCTGGTCAGTACCAATGTTGCATTCTTCACAAGTGTAGGTGATACCTGAACTCCCTTATTATCACGCCAATTCTGGGTTTTGGAATTGGTAAAATTAATCAGGTGGATAACCTGTTTATTATCGACCTTCTTTCCAAACACCGCCACTTTTCCGGCAGCAGCCGGCCATGTCGCTATTGAGAGTTTACAGTCGGACGAAGTGAGCGAAACGGTATTGAATGTACCGCCGTCGCGAAGTAAGTTCTGGTAAGCAACCAGAAAATCATAGTAATTCACTAATGCAGTCCTCAGGTCATCCTTCATGCTCAGGTTGCTATTTGGGAAATACTCTTTGCCCAGCATGTGCTCTCCCAGTTCGATATGCGCACCACCAAAAGCAAAGATCACGGCATTGGTCATCAGCACCGAAGGAGTATTGAAATAACCGGTATTGTTGGCCAGATCGTAGTTCATATAGGCAGCCAGTACCGTATTTTTAGCATTGTTACTCAGCGTATTATTCTGCTTAATCAGATTAGACAGGTCATTATACGTGTCAAACGGCGACCAGACTTCGGTGTACAGAAAGGCAGAAGCAGCCTCCGCAATACCCTGCTGTCCGTACCGCCCCACTGTATTCATCACAATATCCTTTTGAGGTTCGTCTGCTTTAATTGCGTTAATGAAGGGTTTGAAGGTTTGTGCCAAATTCAGACTGGTTCCGTTATAAGCATAGCGTGTACCGCGATCGCCCAATTGATCCATATGGTATCCGTCAAAATCAAGATACTGATACACAATCCGGTTCTGAGCAGCAATATATTGCTGCCATCCGCTATTTGACGGATCCAACAAATAGATATTACTCAGGAACGGCGATGAAAGCGGATGAAAGTCCCGGTTTGTATGAGTGTTATCCGTATAGACATACCACTCTTTCTGTACCCCATCAGTCTCGGCATTGTCCCAAGCACCATAGACCAGATTGTAAAACATCGCTTTCATATTGCGGCTATGCGCTCCGGCAATGTATTTCTGAATGGTACTGAGATAGATATCCCGGTTGATAATATCCTTCCAACTGCTAGCGGGTGCAAAATTCACTATCGGCAGCGGCATGTGATGTTTGTTCTGCCAATCATAGAATTGCAATCCGTTCATGTGGTACCTGTTCAAATTGCCGAGAACGCTATTTACGGCATCATCATTTAATACGGGAAACTTGGACAGGAATCCATATCGTGGAAATTTTTTCCAATTGGAAGAGACATCTACTCCGATAGTCGAATAAATAGTCTCTGTACCGTCGGATGTGGAATATACCTCTGCGATATAGCCTCTGTAATCGGTTGCCGGAGTTTTCCATTTCCAGGTAGAAGCGTTTATGGCAACTTCCTCAACTACCGTATTCAGGTACTTGTATCGGACCTTTGCAGTAGCGGGCAGTGAGGTATTTGTCGTAAAGATGACCTCATCACCGGGATTGTAAATGGCTTTATCCGTTGAAATCGAATAATTATAGAACGTCGGAGTCGCCGGATTAGTGGGAATGTCGGTGGGCGCATTGGATATCTCATCCTTTTCTCCGCAGGATACCAGAGCAAATATCAGTGTAGAAAACAGAATAGATCGTTTCAACTTCTTCATGATTTGTTTTTGGGCTTTTGGTGAAGGGTTGCTTCACGTGGTGAAGCAACCCTTAGAAAAACTAATTACCTATTGCTTAACGAAACTCATACCCAGTGTTTCCACATTAGCCGTAATCACATAGTTGCCTGCAGCTGTAATGTTCCATTTATCATCTCCTGATGATCCGCCTTTGTGCAAATACATGTGGGTGTCATCGGTGCGCAT
>JAUZOF010000554.1 GCA_030706585.1 Bacteroidota bacterium | reverse complement strand
TTACCCATAGCGGCAACCAATTCGTCCAAAATTTCAGACGGCTGTGCACCGGCCTCAAGCGCTTCTTTGGTGTATTCGTCGGCTCCCGGTTGTCCTTTCATAGTAGGAGGATAAGGCGATGCCAGATTAATTTTTCCGAACTCCACGCATTCGGATAATTTTAGTAATAATTCCTGATTCATACTGCTTTATATTTTGTTTAGTGTTAAATTTCAAAATGTAATTGTAAATGTAGGATAGACAAACATTGCGTTTCTATCCAGTGGGTATGATTTGCTACATCCTCACGAATGATCCCGAACCATAATAGCTCTCCTTACTTTTCCAATCGGGACGCCAGTAAAACCGTCGATTTGATCCATCATCCGGATTCACTTTCTTCTGGTATATATTCAGCCTTACTCCATTCCAATCCTCTCCCTGTCTTTCCTTTATGTAACTGATCGGAATTGCAACTTCCGACACATAGCCCTCTGCATCAATAATACTAACCGCTTTTAAATCACTGGGTAGCCTTTTCTCGAACGCCATACGTTCAAGCGACATCTTATCTGCTGTTTTTCCCGGAGCCATTCCTATTGATAGAAAGCTACTCCAAGGAGATAATCCTTTATTCATGGAACGTACCGGCTCTTTTTGTGCATCTAAGCTAATTACAATACGATCACGCTTTTTATATCCGTCGGTACTATCTAAAGAAACAAAATGGTCAAAGACTTTGATAGCGATATACAAAAATTTGTCATCATATTTCAGATCGAATTTATAGCGAACAGATGTATCTTTTTCATTGAAACACGAATATTTGAGTGCTTTCCAATCATTTAGACAACCGTCTATATTCACTTTCGAATCACTCCTCTCTAAGGTATACTTCTCATGGCTACTACAATCAAAGCTTTTTATATCGATCGAAGCCTTCGCTTTGCCGTTGCTCATCCAAAGACGGGTTGTTCCTGAAGATAACGGAAGAATTTGCCCGTTTTTTTCATTTCCTATACGGGCAATTCGATTATTTTCAATTTCATATTGAGCGTTTATAGCATTCGTGCTGTACCCATTGGCATACTGAAGCTCAAGAAGAACACAAGCCTTTTCCCCCAGCGATTCAAGATCTAACATTGGAGGCTGTTCTGCCTGAATGCTTTTTACCGAAGCTCCTATTAATTTCGGTTTTTCTTTGCCCAACAAAAAATAGAGCATATTTCTCATCTGACTGTTACATGCGTGAGTGTCATGTAACCCTCCGTACGCATGATTATAAGATAAATTGCCGCCTTCTTGCCATCCTTTTGCTTTAAAAGCATTCATCATACTGCGTACATCTTGCCACATCCCCGGATCATTCACATCGGCGGACATAACCCAGAATTTTGGTCTGGGTTTATTGTATTTCGAAGCCTCTATTTTTGTAATCAAAAGGTGATTATCCCACCACAAAGACGGACTCATAACACCAGCCATACCAAAGACGTCAGGATGCATATAAGCCAACCAGGCAGCAGCAAGTCCGCCATAAGAGTGTCCGGCTATCCCTGTAAATTCCGCTTCCGTTTTTGTTCTGAAATGTGAATCAATATATGGCTTCAACACTTTCGCCACAAAATCAAAATATTTATCCAGATCACCACCCTCTTCCGTTTCCAGAAGTCCTTTTGTTGGGGTCAAATCTTTCGTTCGATGACCGTTATCATTCATCGCCACAAAAATGGCTGGATAAATCAGTCCATCCTTCAACAGTTCGTTATGGTAATAATCCGGAGCCATTGTTTGCGGATTATTCTGGCTGCCTGCAAGCACTCTTTTTCCATCGAAAAAATAAATAACCCGATACCGTTCCTGACTATTCTGATAATCTGGCGGCAAGCAAATTTTTATATTACGGGTCCCATCAAAAACCCCTTTGTCCGAAAAATTACGAAGTTCGATATACCTCTGGCTATCAAAGTTATTTTGAGCTTTTCCAACAACAAAAAACAACAATGTAATAGCTGTCAAACCGAAAATCCGATATCGTTTCATTCTCTCTAAACTGTTTAGTTGCAATTTTCGTCCAAAAACACGTCCGGTGAGCTGTTTCAATTGAATATAATGTACAATGTAACCATCACAACGATCAGCAATCCCCAGGCAATTTTTACCGTATTCGATACTTTGATCGGTTTATAGTCGAGCGTATTTTCGTGATCTTCGGCACGCTTGTCCATCAACGAATAGACGACCGTGAAAAGCGACAGACCTACAAACAGAAAGAACGACAGGTACAAAAAGTGCAAATTGGCGAATATCAGTTTCATGTAAAACAAGATCCCGATCGTCAGACACACCAACGTTCCGGCCGACAGTACCCAATTGATGGCACGGCGCGATGTCTTTTTCCACAGCACGGCAAACAAAAATGCCACCGACATAGGCGGAGCCAGAAATCCTAGTACCGACTGGAAGACATTGAACAGGTTTAGCCCTTTAATGCCATCGATTGCCAATGCGATGACCACCGACACTACGGCACTTACCACCGTCACCCAACGCCCGATTCGGATGATATCGGCATTCGACGCATTCGGTTTATGCTTTTTCAGGTAGATATCCATCGTGTAAACCGTACTCACCGAATTGAGCGACGAACCCACGTTTCCAATCAAAGCCGCCATCAGCACCACAATAATCAACCCTTTCATCCCCATCGGGAAAATATTGGTGACCAGCGTCAGGTAAGCGGCATCCGGATTTGCCAAATGCGGATAGAGCACAAAGCAAATCACCCCCGGCAGGATAAACAAAGGTACATCCAGAATTTTCAGCCATCCGATAAAACTGGCTCCCAATTGTCCCTGTTTCAAATTCTTTGCTCCCAATACCGACTGCACCATCGACTGCTCGGTACACCAGAACCAGACGCCCATGATAGGATAACCCAGAATGATCGCCAACCACGGAAAATCCTTGTCCGAGTTAGGCAAAAACATCTGCCAGTAATGACCCGGCGTTTGACGAAACAGTTCCGAAGGACCGCCTACCTTATCGAGTCCGATCAATGTCAACGTAAGCGAGACAATGATCAGCAAAATCATCTGGAAAACACTGGTATATGCAATCGCTT
>JAUZOF010000553.1 GCA_030706585.1 Bacteroidota bacterium | reverse complement strand
TCAAACCCTTTCCTTTTTAGATGTTATCAGACGACCATTTTATGAAACAGGCCCTGTTAGAGGCCCGCTATGCCGAAGAAGACGGAGAAATACCCGTTGGCGCAGTTATTGTTTGCAACGAAAAAATCATTGCCCGTGCTCATAACCTGACCGAAACGCTCAATGATGTTACGGCTCACGCCGAAATGCAGGCTATCACGGCTGCGGCAAATGTTTTAGGCGGGAAATACCTGACCGACTGCACATTGTATGTTACGCTGGAACCCTGCGTTATGTGCGCCGGAGCTCTTGCCTGGTCGCAAATATCGAGGATTGTGTACGGCGCTTCAGATGACAAACGGGGCTATTCGAAATATTCAGATGCTTTATTGCACCCGAAAACAGTGGTTGTAAAAGGAGTACTGAAAGAGGAGTGTGCCGCAATTATGAAAACATTCTTCAAAAAAAAGAGGTAAGTTATTTACTTACCTCTTCAAAATCGACATATTCACCTTCGTTGGTGTCGAAAATCTTTTTCTTGTTGTTTCTACCTGCACTTTCCTGCTGCGGTCCGAAATCTCTATGACCGCTGTATCCCTGGCCTCCCGCATAACTTTCAGAAGTCCGTCTTTTCGGGAAAAACAATCCGATGATTCCACGTATTACACTTAATCCAAATGAAATCACAGAAAGCACAACCATCAGGAACAGGAAAAGGAGAAAGAGAATGAATGCTCCCATACTAACACTTATTGAAATACGTCACTAAGTAACAGCTTATTTTCCAAACTGTTTTATCGCTTAATGATATTTAGTAAAACCGACATCAGGATATACAATAATATAGTAAGCGAAATCCCGAGTAATTTAAAGCACAGCAAGAACACAATTGCCGCAATGACAATAGAAAACTGCGCAATATTCTTTTTGAATGATAGATTCTTAATCTTCAGGGAAAACATGGGTATTTCAGCCACCAATAACAGGGAGAACACCACCACCAGTACCACCAACAAACCCGGAGTGAGAATACTCATCGGATGAATGGTATTGTAGGCTGCCAGGCTCACCCAGAATAGAGCGTTTGCCGGGGTCGGCATACCGATAAATGTAGTAGTCTGTCTTTCGTCGATATTGAAAATCGCCAGGCGCAATGCTGAAAAGATAGCAATCAGAAATGCAACATAAGGCACAAATGCTGAAAGCTCCTGTAATGCCATTTGCTGACGAAGCAACGAAAAGACAACAACGGAAGGAACAAAACCAAAACTGACCATATCGGCCAGCGAATCCAGTTCTTTACCGATAGCAGAATAGGCTTTTAACTGACGGGCCGCCAATCCGTCACAGAAATCGAAGAATGCAGCCAGGAAAACCAGTCCGGCTGCCAATACGAAGTTAAATTCCAATGCGGCACCAGCTGCCATACATCCCGAAAAGAGATTCAGGCAGGTGATTGCATTGGGGATATGCTTTTTTAACTGCATTATTTCAAACGGGCTAATTGGGTAACGTTTCCGGTTACTTTTTGGTCAAGATTTACCAAGACATCGCTATCCAAAGGTAAATAAAGGTCTAATCGCGAACCGAACTTGATAAATCCGAGAAATTCATTGATGCGGCAATCGTCATCAATATCCGAATAAGTTACAATACGACGAGCCAACGCTCCGGCAACCTGACGTACCAGAATCTCAACACCTTCTTCAGTCTCAATCACAATGGTTGAACGTTCATTTTCAGTACTTGACTTAGGCAAGTAAGCTCCCTGAAAACGGCCTTCGTGGTGAGTTACATATTTTACTTTACCATTCACCGGATACCAGTTGGCATGCACGTTAAACGGAGTCATGAACACCGAAATCTGAAGTCTTTTGTCATGGAAATATTCATTTTCCATCACTTCTTCGATTACAACTACCTTACCATCGGCAGGAGTTAATACTACATTTTTTGTCTCACCGGTATAAATACGTTTCGGACAACGGAAGAAATTCACCAGAAGAAGGTATATCACGGAGGTGACTCCAAAGACGCTGAGGAATATCCCTTTAGGTGCAACAACCCAAAGCAGGATATCTAAAACGACTAAAAACAGCAGGGATAAAATCAACAAATCCCAACCTTCTCTGTGGATTCTAATTCTCATATAAAAAGGGTGTTAAGTAATTCCGGCACAAAAGTAGCTTTTTATTTAGAATTACACAATCCACGGATATTAATTGGGGGAAATATTAGGTAGTATAAATCAAACTGAGTTACTCCACTGATCAGGAATGTATATTACATCAGGAATGTAAAAAGGACGGCTCCATCGGGAACCGTCCTTTGAAAATATAGGAGAATATTATCACTTACAGCGCCACTTTCACTGTTTTCGAATCGGTTTTCACCAGATAAGTAGCACCTTGTGGTACTAACAAAAGGATTCGCTCTCCTTTTGACTGCACACTCTGAATGAACGCCCCACCGATGGTGTAAAACGCAACATTCTCTCCGGGTTCTGTGCCTTCTACTACAATCTCGTTGTCAGTAGTATAAACTTTCACTGAGCTATAAGATGCAGAGCGAAGGTTTGTGGGGATTTCAAAAGAAACACTTAGCAATGCGCTTCCTGTCAGGGAGGGCACGGTATAGACTCCGTTTGCCAATGAAGCTGTAACATCACCTCCATTATACTTCACGGTATTAATGCTCCAACCTGATGACGGAGTGAAGTCAAATGAAGGTGTTGCTCCATAATCACACAACAGGTTTATGGTTCCACTTTCCGCAGATTTTAACGCCAGGCGATATTGTACCTTTTTGAAGGTTACACTCAGTGTTGCATTGGCATTTATCGCAGGGGTGGTGTATTGATTATTGGATATTTGTGATTTCACATCGTTGCCATTATAGGTCAATGTTGCGATTTCATACCCAGAATCGGGTGTGAAAGTAAACGTTTTGGTACCACCAATACTTGCTGTAAGAATTGAACCATTACCTACGGCAGCATTATTCTCTGTGATGGTACCGTTAGAGCCTACTTGTATGGTAAGGCCATAGCTATCCGCCATTGCTTTTTCAGAAACCTGAATAAACAAGCTCCAATAGTTAGCCGTTTGATAGGATAAACTTGAGCCTGTT
>JAUZOF010000552.1 GCA_030706585.1 Bacteroidota bacterium | reverse complement strand
ACAAAACCTGAAAACAGACCGGTTTGTTGAAGGGATTAAAAACTACAAAGAAGGCACCGACGTGATTACCGGAACAAAATATTTGTTAGCAAACACAATTACCCTTCCCAAAAAGTCAGCTTTAATATTGGAGCTGAAATAGCAGCAAACACAACCTCATAAACAAAAAAGCAGAAACCGAACCCGGTTCCTGCTTTTTTGTTTATCCACCTCTGCAATATTCACCACACTCCAATCCGAGCTACTCCATTCTTTCTTTTATTTTTCTCTTCTTAACTACTTATCTCTCATTCGAAAAGAATACTACAGCCACATTAGCGCAAAAAAAAACAACACCAACGACCGCCTTACAAAAAAAACTCAAATCTCTAACAAACAGACACATAAACACAACAGACAATAAATCAAGCATATAATTAAAATAGAAAAATATTTTCTCAAACATAAACTCCTCATTATGAAATAAAATATCTATATTTCGCTCGGTTTATTTAACCAAATATATCTTGATAAAATAGGCTTGGCAGGGATGTTTATTTTAACATTCTAACCAAGAAGAGATTAGAAAAACACACTTCTCATCTTCGTTTGTAAATACTACAGACGAAAGATTGTTCGCTTTCAATTACTAACCTTAAAGTTGATGAAACCAATTCTTGTGCTTATCATTTTTATTATAAGCATGAAAGCTCCTTTCATGCATGCTCAGCAAACCACCTTAGCTGAACAAAAGAACGATTTGGTCCCTATTGACACCTTAGCCCGAAGAATTGAGGCGAACCACCACATCAAACTTTACTTCAATCCACAGTGGTTTGTTACAAAAAAATTCCGTGAATCAATTGCAAACCGCCCTCTCGATGAATGCCTTACTATCATCAAACGAATCTCCGAACTGGATTGCATCCGGCTAAACTCTGACCTTTACGCATTCGCTCCTCCGAGGTTAAAAAACTATTCCAACAAAAAAGACTTAAACGGAGTCTTAGTTATTGGAGACAAAAGCAAGAACGAAACTCCGACACTGGCACAATTAAAAGGAAAAATTCTGAATGCTAAAACCGGTGCCCCATTATCAGGAGCAAAACTCTCCATTGACAAAATCAATCTGAGCTGGACAGCGGACAAAAACGGTTCTTACAAAGCAACCATTCCGCCTGGCGAATATGACATCCGTCTGTATTATCCCGGACTGAAAGAAGAAATTCGTATGATTCGTGTCAACGGAAGCGGCATCGTTGATTTTGAGATGGCAGAAAGCTCCATTCTACTAAAGGAAGTGCTCGTTATGGGGACTTCCATGGATCAGAATGTCAACAGAGCACAGATGAGCACACTCAAACTGACGTCTAAAATGATCAAGGAACTTCCGCTTACTTTGGGCGAAAGAGATATTATAAAAAATCTGAATTTACTCCCCGGGATTCAGTCAACAGGTTAATTTGGTACTGGTTTTTTTGTACGTGGAGGCGGTTCAGACCAAAACCTAATTTTATTGGAAGATGTTCCCCTGTTTAATTCGTCTCACGTTTTCGGGATGAGTTCGGCCATAAACTCGGATGGCATCAACAGTGTTTCCCTAATGAAAGGTGGAATTCCGGCCAAATACGGAGAAAGAGCATCCTCGGTGATGGATGTACGCTTCAACAATAATGGAGAAAAGCCTTCTTTACGAGCCGGCATCGGGCTTCTTGATTCACGTCTGAACTACGAAACGCCCTTCTTCAACAAAAAAGTTTACTGGCAAATCAGCGCACGGTCGTCTTACTCCGACTGGCTGCTTCACGCCATGCCCGATGAAGACCTAAAGCAAAGTTCGGCACGGTTCTACGACATCAATTCGTTGGTTAACATCGCCATAACTCCCAAGGATCACCTTTCCGTTTTTGGCTATTACAGCAACGACCATTTCGGGTTTACAAAGCAAAACCCTTATCAATATGACAACACACTCGCTTCTGTCAAATACAAACATATTGTTAACGACAAAATCAATGCGAGTATCGTCATAGGGATGAGTCGATATCAAAACAATCAAAACGAAAGAGACACATTGCAAAAAACAACAGCTTACAAATTCAAATCGTCCGTTCAATATTACACGACGAAAACGAATGTTGGCTGGCGACTCAATGACACACACTCACTCGAAGGCGGCATCAATGCCACCCTTTACAAAATTCACCCGGGCTATTTGAGCCCTTACGATTCGCTGTCGACCGTTCAGGCTAAAAAAATCAATTCGGAACAAGGCCTCGAAGTAGCATCGTATCTATCTGACAGTTGGACGATTTCTCCAAAAATAAGTGCTGATTTGGGTTTGCGATTTACTCAATATGCCAATCTCGGTCCAAGCGATGTATTGATATTCAAACCCGACGCTGCTTCCACGCAGGAAAATATCATTAACACCCGATCTTATGGCAATCATTCCATTGTGAAATGGTATTCAAGTTTGGAGCCACGCTTGTCGGTTCGTTATTTAATTGGAAAGTCAAGCTCCATAAAAGCAAGTTACAATCGCATCAGCCAATTTATAAACCTCATTTCAAACACATCGGTAATGTCGCCTTCGGATGTGTACAAGCTAAGCAGCCCCAATATCAAACCACTAGTTTGCAACCAGATAGCGCTGGGCTATTTCAGCAACTTCATGAACAACAGCATCGAGACATCCATAGAAGTGTACTATAAAAAACTGGACAATTTAATCGACTATCGGAATGGCGCCACCATCTTCATGAACAACCAGTTAGAAGCAGATCTATTGCAAGCATCCGGACATAATTACGGAGCTGAACTGTTTATCAAAAAAAACACCGGGAGTCTAACAGGATGGATCAGTTACACCTATTCTCGCTCACTTCGCCATACCAACAGCCCATATGCTACCGATCAAATCAACTCAAACAAATACTATTCCTCTACGTTTGATATACCACACAATCTGGTCGTTACAGGCAATTATCATTTAACCCGCCGCTGGTGGCTTTCCGGCACATTGACCTATCGAACGGGGCAACCGGCCACATTGCCGGAGTACAAATATATATTTCAAGGCAACCAGTACCTCTACTATTCTGACAGGAACAAGTACAGGCTCGAAGATTACCACCGTT
>JAUZOF010000551.1 GCA_030706585.1 Bacteroidota bacterium | reverse complement strand
ATGACCTCTTCAAGTTCTTCCATGGAACGCACTTCTACCTCAATGGTCAGATCTTTCCCTTTTTCCTTCAGATATTCCTGAGCACGAAGAATCGCGTTCCTGATTCCTCCGGCAAAGTCAATGTGATTATCCTTCAGCATAATGGCATCATAAAGGCCGATGCGGTGATTTACGCCGCCACCAATCTTAACAGCAGCCTTCTCGATGAGACGCATGCCGGGAGTGGTTTTGCGGGTATCCAGCACTTTGGTTTTAAGACCGGCAAGTTCGTTTACATAACGGCGGGTAATAGTTGCCACACCACTCATACGTTGCATCACATTGAGCATCAAACGCTCAATTTGCAGAAGAGAACGTTCCTTTCCCTCAACGGTAAAAACGATATCACCGGGTTTTACCTCTGCTCCGTCCTGAATGAAGACTTCTACTTTAAAAGTGGGATCAAAACGGTTGAGAATATGCTGAGCCAATTCAACACCGGCAATCACACCGGGATCCTTTACTAATAGTTTTGCTTTGCCTGTGGCAGATTCGGGAATGCAACAAAATGTGCTATGATCGCCATCGCCTATATCTTCTCTGAGGGCAATGTCAATCAATTGATCGATTAATTCATTCATTGGAAGGTTCGATTCGTATCTGGCTGATTAGATATTGTGTATTTACTTTTTTGAAGAGCAGATGCACGCGGTAATTCCCCCGTGCTGTCGTTAATGAACAGACCATAAACTTGGTTTCACCACGATTTCCCTGGTGAATAATGGAAAAATCCTTCGGTGAAACGGAACGCAAAAAGCGCGTAACCAAATTCACACACTCATCGCGGTTTACCGATGAATCTTCTGACGGTAAAATCAGATCGACTGACGAACTGATCTGGTCAGACATCAGCGAGAGATTGGCTTTCTGGAATGCATTCTCAATATCGGAAGCATCCTGAGCAAAGAGTCGGCCTACAGAGAACAGACAGGTTGCTATTATGATTAATAAGAAACGTTTCATGTGACCTTTAGTATTTTGGTTTTGGCTTCACTTAGAACTTGCATAGAATACAATCTCTAAAATAGAAATGCAGAATGCCTGTTTCATGATGATTTGCCTGAAACACACTACAAATTTACTCAGAAAAACCGTAAATTCGCCTCCCAAACGACAAAAACCAACTTTTCACCCATTTAAAGCTGCCACTTAGTAAATGAAACGAGCATGAACAAATGTTATTCAAGAACATGACATTATATATGCGAGTTCCATATGTAGCCCAAAAAGATAATTTATGACATATGAAAATAGCGCTGATCGCCGTAGGAAGAACCACCGAGAAATATTTCACCGAGGCTATTGACGAATATCGTAACCGGCTAAAGTTTTACCTTCCTTTTGAATTTGAAATCATTCCCGAACTCAAGAACACCAAGAGCATGAGCGAGTCTCAGCAAAAGGAGAAGGAGGGGGAACTGATATTAAAACAACTGCAACCCGGAGATGTTTTGGTTCTGCTTGATGAACATGGCAAAGAGTTTACTTCAATGAAATTTGCCGACTATATTGAGAAAAAGATGCACTCGGTATCGAAACGGTTGGTCTTTGTCATTGGTGGACCTTATGGCTTTTCGGATAAAGTGTATGCAGCGGCACAGGAAAAGATTTCGGTATCGAAAATGACCTTTTCACACCAGATGATCCGCATGATATTTCTGGAACAGCTTTACCGGGCCATGACTATCCTGAATAACGAACCGTATCACCACGAATAATTGACCATTTAGCCATTTACTATTTACAATTGAAATTCCCGACTTTTGATATTTGCAAATGGTAAAACAGCTACAATAATAGTAAATTGTAAATCCATAAATTGTACATACACAAGATGTTTAAAAACGAAATGTTACCTGAGCTCAGCAACCGCTGGAAAGCCATACAGAAAGAGATGGCCAGACAAGGCGCCGAAGGTTGCTTACTGGCAGGAAATGTCAACCTGTTTTATGTCGCTGACCGTGTATTCAGCGGTTACTTTTATTTGCCGGTAGAAGGCAGTCCCTTCTTTTTTGTGAAACGCCCGGTAGGTCTCAAAGGTGAAAACGTATATTACATCCGCAAGCCTGAACAAATCGCCGAGATTCTGGCAGAGAAAGGTATAGCACTGCCTAAAACGATGATGCTGGAGCTTGACGAACTGAGCTACAACGACATTACCCGTCTGCAATCCATCTTTACACCGGAACAGACCTTCAATGCAACCGCCGTATTACGCAAGGTGCGCACCATCAAATCGGCTTATGAGATCGGCCTGCTGCGCCATTCAGGACTTTTGCACGCAGCTTGTTACAGCGAAGTACCGCAACTCTACAAACCGGGCATGACCGACATCGACTTCTCTATCGAAATCGAACGTCTGTTCCGTCAGAAAGGAGCCTTGGGACATTTCCGTGTATTCGGACAATCCATGGAGATCTTTATGGGTAGCGTAATTGCCGGAGATAATGCTGATTCACCTTCGCCTTATGATTTTGCAATGGGCGGTAGCGGCTTGCACAGCTCCTTACCGGTCGGAGGAAACGGAACCGTACTGACTCCGGGAACGGCTATTATGGTGGATATGGGAGGTACGTTTACCGGATATATTTCGGATATGACCCGCGTATTTTCGGTAGGGAAAGTGGCTCCGCTGGCTTATGATGCACACCAGTTGGCCCTGGAGATTCAGAGCGACATTGTAGCTATCGCCAAACCCGGTGTAGCAACTGCCGATCTTTACAATATGGCGATTGATAAGGTAAAAAAACATGACCTTCTCCCCTACTTCATGGGATACAGCCAACAGGCCGGATTCATCGGTCACGGTATCGGCATCCAAATCAACGAATCGCCGGTACTGGCTCCACGTTCGAAAGAGATCCTGACCGAAGGCCACATCTTCGCCCTCGAACCCAAATTCGTAATCCCTGGCACGGGAGCCGTAGGTGTGGAAAATACCTTTGTGGTAAATGCTGACGGCATCGAAAAGCTTACTGTCCTTAATGAGGAGATTGTAGAACTTCCTTGTTGAGTTCTTCGACATAGAAAAGAGAAGCCGGAACAATGTCAATCGTTCCGGCTTGTTTTATTCAATCAAACGGTAT
>JAUZOF010000550.1 GCA_030706585.1 Bacteroidota bacterium | reverse complement strand
GGACGAGCTTTTCATTAGCCTGACTACCGCCCGCAAGCATCGCACTAACCTGATTCATAAATTGGGTGTCCGCAATTCCGCCGAACTGGCGGCTCTCGCTGTGGAGAGCGGGGAGGATGGTGATTGAACTATAACGCTGTCAGGAACAAGTACGCTGACAGGTTTTGTAAAGGTGCGTATATTGGCGTTGTTTTTGATATAGTAGGATGATGAAGAACCCGCAAACATGACAGCGTCGCAGACCTGTCATCGTTGAAAGTTCAATGAAAGCAAAACTCCATAATCTGACCAATCACCGGATTCAGTGGTAGAGGCGCGATTTATCGCGACTAAAATATTCGCACCCGTAATATAATCACAATTGTTGGCAGATCCCGTAACTGAACTTCTGTTGGTGTATGTTAGTTATTTAAAATCGATGGGTTAAATTGCCTTTTGGGAAATTTGTTTCTATGCCACAACATCGGTCACAACGGAATAAATTCCGTTCAAAATTGTTCGCACCTATATTCAATGGATTGAAATCCATTGCTACAATATCGGTCGCACCTACGGCGCTTTGCGGTACAGTGAAGTGCCGTAGGCACGACCGATGTTGTAGGAATAAAATCGAATATTATCGCAATAAAAACAACGACATCCGTCTGGAATCTCTCATATAAATCAACCATCAGAAACCCTTCTTATTTCTGATGTAACAACCCGTAGCTTCTTTTCTATAACTGATTCCTGCAAGTATTTATCTCTTGCATCCAGATTTGCATTTGAAATGCCACTGCTCCGTTACTCCTCCGATACTCCTCCGATGCTGCTCCGATACTGCTCCGATACTGCTCGATCAAGGGTTGTTGGTTACTTGTGCCGGTTTAGTGTTTTTTAGGGTGTGTTTGTGTTGGATTGTTGATAAATGATATCTTTTTATGAGGAATTGTAAGTTGCGTATTTCGGGGGTGATGGATTGATTTTTGTGCTTTGATTCCTGAAAGTATTTAAATGCAGGGAGTTTTTATGATTTTTGGCCAGAGTCATATTGCTCCCGTTATTTCACAATCAGGTTGCAGGATGGGTTGCAATGTTCACCGGTTAGGTTCACAGTGTAATATCCGCTATTGAGCTCTTTAGTAATTATACCCACGTTTATCTTATGTTCTCCGGGAGGTAATGAGCCGTTAAAAAGAGTCTTTGTCATCCTGCCGGTAAGGTCAAAAATCGAAATCCGGATATTATCCGACTGCAAAAGAGTAAATGTGAGTGTCGAAGATGACGTAACAGGATTTGGGGAGACGATTACTTTGCCCGAAATTTCCTGCGTTTTGATACCGGTTGTATTGAAAGGTGTCACTTTCATATTGTCGGCCATAAAGATAACTCCATAATCCTGGCAAGTCGGTGGGCGTTTATCGTAGTGGACCACCACACTGTCGAATCCCTGGGCGAAACTGCAGCTCAGTGTATCGACCGGCCATGTGCCCGGATTGGTAGCGGTCATGGTGGCAGTTCCTGTAAACAAACCTTTGCTATACGCCGTTACCCGCATGGTGGCGGCATCATCACAGCCCAGCTCCTGGCATGCGTACATGATGGAGAAATAGGTGAGAGTCTGGTCGAAGCGGATTTGTAGGTCGGCCTGATAAATGCTGTTGGGGTAGATTACCTGTCCGGCAAATCCCTGAGGTGTGAATCCAAGCGCATTGGCCTCCTGAATGGAAAAGCCCTGTCCGGTTGCGGAAAAGTAGGCGGTAATTCCACCCTCTGTCAGGCTGATCGGTAATGACGAATGGATCGGGGCATTGTCGAAGTCAAACAATACCGTCTGTGCGGACGCATTATTTGCCGTTGATATCACACTTGCTGATAAACACCAGATTATGCAGATCGTCACAAGCGAATTGTGCTTTTGGATGCAGGAGGTTTTCATAGCCGAATGGATTAAGGTAATGTATATGGCATTGTCTTGTTTTTGACATTTTGATATTTCCATAACTCAGGGAAACAACCGTTTCAGAACTGTTGATGCTCCACGTATCCTCCACGTATGGTCCACGTACACTCTACGTATGCTCCGTGGAAAGGGTGAGATGTTAAAGCGGTAGAGTAATCTTTCTTTGTGCCGGATATTGCGTCTTTTTGCTGTCAAAAAGATATATCGGGGTTGTTGCATCGGGTATGCCCCGTTCACTTAAATTGCTTTGATAGCCTCAGTCAGTTTCTCCACGATAAAATCAAGCTCTTCTGTCGTCAGGGCAGAGCCGGAAGGCAGGCATACTCCGCGGTTGAAAATATCCTCCGCCACTTTTTCTCCATAATAAGGTGTTTTTTCGTAGAGCGGTTGCAGGTGCATCGGCTTCATGGCTCGGCGTGCTTCAATCTGATGCTTTGCCAGGTAATCAATCACCTGTTGTGGATCGCCATCATTAAGAAGAAAAGTGGTTAGCCAGAAGTTGCTGGAGTAATCCGCAGAAGGTTCGATCTGGAATGTCAGGTTGAATGGAGCTAGTTTCGTCCGGTAATACTGGTTTGTTTTGCGGCGTTTGTCAATCCGTTCTTCCAATACCGTCATTTGTCCCCGCCCGATTCCTGCCGAGATGTTGCTCATCGCGTAGTTGAATCCCAGTTTTTTATGTTCGTAGTAGGGGAGCGGTTCTTTAGCCTGAGAGGCGAGGAACTTAGCCTCCGCAAAATCGTCGGCATATTTCGCCACTAAAGCACCGCCGCCGGATGTGGTGATGATTTTATTGCCGTTGAACGAACTAGTCCCCAAGTCACCCAGTGTACCGCATTTTTTCCCTTTGTATGCGGCGCCCAAAGCTTCGGCGGCATCTTCAATCAGTGCAATTTCGTATTTTTGAGCAATAGCCGTGATTTTGGCGTAATTGGCTGGCATACCAAAGAGGTCCGTAACGATAATAGCTTTGGGTTTGTTGCCTTTGGTGATCCGGTCGATGATCGCCCGTTCGAGATGTTCGGGGCTGATATTCCAGGTCTCTTTTTCGCTATCAATAAATACCGGAGTAGCACCCTGGTAAAGAATCACATTGGCCGATGCAGCAAAGGTGAGGCTTTGACATATCACCTCGTCACCGCGGTTTACATTGGCCAGGATCAGGGCCAGGTGCAGGGCTGAG
>JAUZOF010000055.1 GCA_030706585.1 Bacteroidota bacterium | reverse complement strand
TACCACTGATGAGCATTATACAGCTCTTAAAAAGATGGAAGAGGAGTTGCAACAACTTCGCCAAACCAATGGACAGCCCTACGAGTTAATCGCACTGCCGATGGCCGATGCGGTCTATTGTGAAGAGGAGCGTATTCCGGCCACTTATGCGAATTTCCTGATTATAAACGGAGCGGTACTGCTGCCTACTTACGATTCGCCGAAAGATGCAATCGCCATCAGTCAGTTGCAAAAAGCATTTCCAGATCGCGAAATCATCGGAATCAACTGCCTGTCGCTCATCAAACAGCACGGTTCGCTGCATTGTGTAACGATGCAATACCCGGCGGGATTTGTTTTGTAATATCGCCTTCGGAAATCACCCATTCATAAACTCATTATTTCAGACAATATGAAAGTCGGACTTATCCAACAATCCAATACAGCCGATATCCGTGCGAATATCGAGAAGCTGAAGAAAAATATTACCACTTGTGCTCAGCAGGGCTGCGAACTGGTGGTGCTGCAGGAATTGCACAACGGACTTTACTTCTGCCAGACGGAGAATCCGGACGTGTTTGACCAAGCGGAAACCATCCCCGGTCCATCGACTACCGAATTTGGCAAACTGGCTGCCGAACTGAGCATCGTGCTCGTGCTTTCCCTGTTCGAAAAACGCGCTCCGGGTCTTTACCACAATACTGCTGTGGTTATCGAAAAAGACGGAAGCATTGCCGGCAAATACCGCAAGATGCATATTCCTGATGATCCGGCTTATTATGAGAAATTCTACTTTACGCCGGGTGATTTGGGATTCAACCCGATTGAAACTTCGGTGGGTAAACTGGGGGTATTGGTATGTTGGGACCAATGGTATCCTGAAGCAGCCCGCCTGATGGCATTGGCAGGTGCAGAGATGCTGATTTATCCGACTGCCATTGGTTGGGAATCGACAGACCCGGAAGAGGAGAAACAACGCCAGCTCAATGCATGGATTATTTCGCAACGAGGACACGCTGTGGCAAACGGCCTTCCGGTCATCTCCTGTAACCGCATCGGTCATGAAGCGGACCCATCCGGAGTAACTAACGGTATTCAGTTTTGGGGAAATAGTTTCGTGGCTGGTCCGCAAGGCGAATTTATCGCACAGGCAGGCAACAGCGATGAGGAGATTCTCATTGTAGATATTGACAAGTCGCGCACCGAAGCGGTTCGTCGCATGTGGCCTTTCTTCCGCGACCGCCGCATTGATGAATTTGGCGAAATTACCCGCAGATACCGGGATTAAGATACAAAAAAAATTAAACCTGACAGGTTTCTAAAACCTGTCAGGTTTAACCAACAACCTTCACCTCTCTCCTACCTTACATTTTCCTATCGAAAGATAAACATTGCTTTGGCCGATTTACGAATCTTCTTCGCTTTGGCCAGATGATCTTTTTCCTCATCACGATTACCCAACGCCAGCAGTACCACGCTGTGCAATCCCATTTCCTTTAATCCCAGAATTTCGTCCATGTGGGCAGGAGTAAATCCTTCAATGGGCGTAGCGTCCACCTTTTCGGTAGCCGCAGCGGTCAGGCTAATGCCCAATGCAATATACGCCTGGCGCGCCGTCCATTGCAGAAAACGGTCTTCGGGCAATTGCTGTATCGAGGCAATCATTTCCTTATAACCCTCCAGTTTTTCCACCGGAATATTGCGCTCAGTCGCTACCCGGTGAATATATTCATCCACTTCAGCCTGTGTCACATGGGTACGGACTGCAAATACCAACAAATGCGAGCCTTCCAACACCTGTGGCTGCTGGCATGCCTTTTCATAAATCTCTTCCCGTAATGCCTTATCCGAAACCACAATCACCTTGAAAGGCTGTAATCCCAATGAGGTCGGGGTAAGGCGGATAGATTCGAGGATGGTCTCGACTTTTTCAGCCGCAACAGGCTGTCCGTCCATTCGCTTAGCGGCATAACGCCACTTCAGAGCTTCTATCAAATTCATTTGCTATAATATGTAAGTTAAACACGTAGTCAATAAACAACCGAAAAGCAAAATTGTCGCTGGAAAGTGGCTTCAACAGGCCTGTTTTTAGATAAGTTATGCCGGATGTTTTGGGTTGTTAAATGCGGACGTCCCTTATATTGGTATCATGATGTGAAAGTTTTTGGACGGTATCTTCGTTTGAATATCTTTATTCTTCTCTCTTTTCCATCATTTACCAACAACCAAAACTCCTTTGTTTTATACTTAATTCCAGATTAAGCCAAAACACCTCATATATTTTTTGCAAAAAAAAAGAGTCGCAAACAGCCGCATTGTTAAATTTATTCTTATACATTTGCAAATGACCGGTTGGTTGTAGTTATTCAATCGACTATCAATTTTCTCACGCTAAAATTTTTCACTCCATTGCCGCGCTGCCTGCCATAACAGCAACGCAATGAAACTTTCCAATTGTATAACCTCAAAAACTTTTAGAACTATGGCACAAAACCTCGTTTCAGCAACGCTTTCGGCAGAAACCGCCGAGCTAGTAAAACAAGATCTGGCTTCTGCTAAGTCAAAGCTCGATTTTCTGATCACTCTACAGGGACAGGACATCCTTTCGCTGATCAAAGTGGGCAACACCTTTCTGCCTTTTATCGAAAAGGCATATCAGGCAGCCCTCGATCATCCGGAAATCCTCCCCGGGGTCTTCGACAAGAATGAGTTTGCCCGTGATTGCGAACTGATCAAATCGATTCGCCCTATCCTTAACCAGATCAACGAACTGGCCGATAGTCTCCAAAACACCTTCTTCGCAGTCACGAGCGATGCGATGGTGGGCGCACTCGAAGTTTATTCGGCAGTGAAGCAAAACCGCGATAAAGTACCCGGCCTCAACGTGGTGGCGGACGAGATGGCAGTCTTCTTCAAGAAGGCGCCAAAGAAGGTGAGCGCTAACTAGACGGTCGAAAGCGACAAATTAACGCTCCGAAGCGACAGATTGACGCTTCGGAGCGTCTTTTTGTCGGTCCCGACCGATAGATTGTCGGTCCGGACCGACAGATTAGCGCTCCCGACCGTCAGTTTATCGCTCTTGACCGATAGATTGTCGCTCTCGACCGTCAACTTGACGCTTCCGACCGATAAGTTATCGCTCCGGACCGTCAGTTTATCGCTCCGGAGCGATAGATTGACGCTCTTGACCGATAAATTGTCGGTCGGGAGCGGGAGATTGTCGGTCACTCACTGGCGCGGGTTTAGCGATAGCGTAACCCGTGCCTCAAATAAAGACAGCTTGTAGCTGTCGCATGTAAAATAGAGAATTCTCCGAATCCTTAAACAGCTACAAGCTGTTTAGATTTCCAGCTCAAGTTACGCTTCGCTAAACTTGCGCTAAGAAAAGGTCGATTGGAAGCGGGAGATTAGACCAATGAATAATGAAACTCAAACAAAAAGAGAAATGAATAAGCTCGTAATAATTGGAAATGGTTTTGACTTGGCTCATGGTCTAAAAACCAGATATTCTGATTTTATACTTTGGTATCTTAACGATATAACGGAAAAGAGGAACAAAGTACCCAAAGATGGGATTGAAATATATGAAGATGATTTACTTGAAATAAAATATCATCGCCATTTTTTTGACCATCAATTTAAAGACATAAAAGATTTCCTAGAGTTTACAAAAGGAAATGGCTATTTATCCATTAAGTACAAACACCCTTTTATTGAAGAATTAATATATGAGTTAGCTGATGCAAATTGGGTAGATATTGAATATAAGTATTATGATTCAATAATCGGATTTTATCGTCTTTATGAGAAAGGGCAACTAGATCATAGAGGACTGGAGAAAAATATTCAAGAATTAAATCATTGCTTTTCTAACATCAAAAATGAACTAGAAAAATATCTATCACAATTTGAAATTAATAACCGCATAATAGACCGAGAAATTGAAACCCATATCAATAAATTATTCTCAGAAATAGAGATCTATGAGCAGGTATATTTTCTCAACTTTAATTACACATCAACTATTGAACAATATACAAGGTATACTCCAAAAGGCTATAGTATCAATTATATACATGGTGAATTAAATAGCAAAAAGAATCCGATTATTTTTGGTTATGGTGACGAGATGGATCTGTATTATGAGAAAATTGAACGATTAAACTCTAATGAATCTCTCAAATACTTCAAATCATTTAGTTACTTAAAGACAAAAAACTATCAGGATCTCTCATCTTTTATAAAGTCAAACCAATATGAGGTACATATTATAGGGCATTCTTGTGGATTATCAGATCGGATTTTATTAAATAGCGTATTTGAGCATTCTAATTGTCATAAGATCAACTTATTTTTTCATGAAAAAGACCAATCTTCAAATGACTACTTTGATAAGACTATTGAAATTTCACGGCATTTTAAATCGGAGAGTAAACATCGAATGAGAAATATAATCGCATCAGAGGAAGAGAGCAAACCTTTGAAAAGATTTCAACCATAACACAAAAACAGCGAAGGTAGTCCCACTCCCTTCGCTGTTTTATTTTCTACTTCTTATACCCCACCGTCTGAGCCAGTATCGGCACCTGATTCTCATTCAGGGAAAGAGCAGTGGTGAGCGCCTTCGCATCAAACATACCCCGCACCACTGTAATCAACCCCTCCGAAGCACAGAAGAGATAGATATTCTGCGAGATAAAGCCGCTATTCGTGTGGGAGCTTTCCAGGTCGGAACCTTTCGACTTATCCGCCACAAAGATGATATTCACCGGCGCCACCGATACAAACGGCTGCATACCGGCTGCCTTGCGGTTGTCCTGATTCGAGACCTGCTTCAGCAGGTTGTTTTGCGCATCGTATAGGTACGAACCGTTCTTCATCACCACGTAAAGCTCCAGCTCCTGCTTGTTGCGCGACGATGGCGCGGTGCGTTTGTCCGGACGGTTGTAGCCCCATGCCGCCCAGAGGAGGTCCGACAAGGTTTGGTTATCCAGCTCCTTATCGCTGAAATCACGATTCGACTGGCGCTTGCTCAACGCCTCCATCAGCGGCATCCCACCGGTTGTTTTGGGTTTTGGTAACTGGATGTCCTGCGCCGCCATCGTAATCGCGAAGGTCAGCAGTAGCAACGAAATGGAAAATGTTCTTTTTGTCATAGTATATTGTGTATTAAGTGAGAGACCCCACCCGGCATCCCCAAAGGGGAGGAGATAGTGTCTGCAAGAATAAGCATTGTGCTATTAATTACTATTTATTACCATCTAGTATAAAGAAACCCACCACGAAGTGTCAAACAAAAAATTCCAAACTGCCCAAAAGCTGTCTGAGCGAGTAGACCATCCACTGATGTTCCAATGTGGCAGACTGCTGTATGGTCGAGCGAGCGAGTTCTTTTGGGCTATATTTTTGCTTACTTTTTGCGCCAAAAAGTAAGGCCCGCCGCAGGCAAATGGGAAAACGGTAATAGTTTGCAACTCCCATTCTTTAGAGATAAATATCAAATCAGCTAAGAGAGTTTAATCTCAAATTAGGATAAACTCTTTTAGGTTTTATCCTAGAATATTTCCCCTATCTTTGCAGCACCGAATTTCGACGGTAAAAACCGGATAAAGTTTAATGCTTGAAATCAGATATTTCAAGCTATTCTTTTCAACCACAAGGATAATGAAAAAGTTTGCACTTACCCTCATAATGATACTATCGGTCATCTCGACCTATGCCTATCCCGTGCTGAGCGACAGCACCGTGATCAGCCTCCTCACCTATGCCAAAACCCCGGAAGTGTACGCCATGTATGGCCACACCGCCCTCCGCGTGAAGGATGAGCCGAACCACGTAGACCTGATCTTCAACTACGGCACCTTCGACTTCAACAGCCCGAACTTCATCTACCGCTTCACCAAAGGCGATGCCGAATATATCCTCGCCGTACAGGACTATCGCGATGTCTGCATCGAAAGCTACATCACGCGCCGTTCCGTCCGTGAGCAAATCCTCAACCTGACTCAACGCGAGAAGCAAAAGGTTTTCGAAGCATTGATGACCAATGCCGAACCGCAAAACCGCGCTTATAAATACAACTTTCTGTTTGACAACTGCTCTACCCGTCCGCGCCTGATCGTGGAAAACAATATCAACGGGAAACTGGCCTACCGCGACTCGATCCCTACGCAGACCTTTCGTCAGTTGATCCACGGCTGCATCGACAAAAACCAGTGGCTGACCTTCGGTATAGACCTGATCCTGGGCAGCGAGCTCGACCGCAAAGCCTCATACAAGGAGCAAATGTTCCTTCCCCCTTACCTCGAAGACGGATTCAGCCGCACCGTGATCATTGATTCTGCCGGAGTCGAGCGTAAACTGGTCAGTTCCGATCAGGAGATTCTTCCGGGAGAGACTGCGAAGATAGAAACCGAGCCTTTCCTGCTTTCACCAAACTTTATCGCCGGACTTCTGATGGTGGTGGTTTTCGCCCTTAGCTTTCTGGGCTTCCACAAAAACAAACTTTACAACTGGCTCGATGCGATATTGTTCCTGATTTACGGACTAACGGGGTGCATCGTCTTTTTCATGACCTTCGTTTCCATTCATCCGGCTACGAATCCCAATTTCGTGCTCTTTACGCTGCATCCGCTGCATCTGATTTTTGCAGTTGCCTGTCTGATTCCGGCGTTAAAGAGACATTTAGGCTACTATCATATTGCAAATGCTGCCATTTTGGCTGTTTTCCTGCTGTTGGTACAATTTTTGCCACAAACGTTCAGTCTGGCATTCCTCTTTATGACGTTTGCCTTGTTTTTCCGGTCACTGTTCCGGACATTGCTTTTTATTAAACGATAATTCCTGCCCCTAAATCCCCTAAAGGGGACTTTTGCAGCAGTACAACTATGAATATTACAGCATTTAAAAGGCTATAATTAAGGAATAAATCAAAGTCCAGCACACTCTGTAAGTCCCCTTCAGGGGATTTAGGGGCGGTAAATTGAATAAAAAGATACAAGCCTGAATTCAGGCTATATTGTAAATTGTAAATGATTAAATGGTACATCACCCATGTGCCAATCCAAATAGAATGAAGAAACTAATCACCTCGATAGTCGTTGCATTGACGGTCAATCAGATTCAGGCACAGCTCTCTCCCGAGCAGCCGAAACTGGTGGTCGGCATTGTCGTGGACCAGCTCAGGGGGGATTATCTCACGCAATTCTATACCATGTTCGGTGAAGGAGGCTTCAAGCGACTGATGCGCGAAGGGGCTTACTATCGCGACATGAAGTACGATTTCCCCAATCCCGACGAGGCTTCGGCCACCGCTACGCTCTTTACCGGAGCCAATCCGTGGTATCATGGCATCGTGGGGGTAAACCGCTATAACCGCGAGACGAAAAAGCCTGTGCTCACGTTGCTCGACCCGGCTTACATGGGAAACTACACCGATGAGACGCTTTCACCTAAAAACTTACTGGTAAATACGCTCACCGACGAGCTAAAGAGTGCCACCGAAGGATTCGGCTCGGTTTATTCTTTCGCTCCGAACTCGGATGAAGCCATTATCAGTGGCGGCCACGCAGCCGACGGTGCTTTCTGGATTGATAACCAGCGCCACAATTGGGCAACATCAACCTATTATCAGAATCTCCCCTCCTCATTTGATGCCTACAACAGCAAAGACCCGCTCTCTGACCGTGTAGAATCCATGGTGTGGGAACCGCTCTTTGACGTTTCGACCTACAAGTATTTTCCCTATAAACACAAAGACTTTAGCTTCAAATACAACTTCCGCAAGGCGAAGGACAACCTGGTGCAATTCAAATCGAGCGCCCTGGTCAATGAAGAGGTGAACCGTCTGGTGTTGAATTTCTTTGAAAAAGAGGTCTTGGGCAAACGCTCCTACCCCGACTTCCTTGCACTTACTTTCCACGCGGGTGCATTTAAGAATAAAGGGCAGAACGACAATTCGCTTGAAATACAGGACACTTACCTCCGGCTCGACAAGCAGTTGGAGAAGCTGTTCAATACCATTGATGCTAAAGTCGGCCTTAAAAACGCACTGATTTTCTTAGCGTCTACAGGCTATAGCGAAGAAAACGAATATGCGCCCGAACGATTGAATCTGCCAGATGGCGAGTTCTATCCCAACCGTGCGACCGCCCTGCTCAATATGTACCTGATGTCACAATACGGTCAGGGCGATTGGGTAACGGGCTATTTCAATAAAGAGATTTTCCTCAACCGCAAACTGATTGATGACAAGCAGCTTGACCTGACTCAGGTGCAAACCAAGGCTGCCGAATTCCTCATCCAGATGAGCGGCGTGCAGGATGTGATTACCTCGTTCAGCTTGTTGCTCGGACGGGCAAATGACGATATACTCCAAATCCGCAACGGAATCCACCGCAAAATATCAGGAGACCTCATTCTGGAGCTTCAACCGGGATGGAAAGAGGCTTACGAAAAGCAAAAAGACGAATCGTCCAAAGTGCGCAAGTCTGCCATTCAGACTCCCCTGTTTTTCTTTGGTAACAACATCAAAGGGAACCGCATCAATCGTGTAATTAAAGCGACTGAGGTGGCGCCTTCCGTTTCTTATTATCTGCGTATCCGTGCCCCGAGCGCCTGCTCCGATGGCGTTCTGAAGGAGTTATTTTAATTTCTCCGGCCATCATCTATCTTCCCTTTTCGGATAAAAACAGAGGCAAAATAGCGTAAATCATTATTTTAGCTTATTTTTGTCCGGCTTTTACCGGCTTGTTTCAAGCCGAATATTTTCATTTATAAAACTAATAGACAATTATATATTATGGGATTTAATGATATTCTGAAGAGTCTTTTCGGAAACAAGTCTCAACGCGACTTGAAAGAGATTGACCCTTACGTGAAAAAGATTCAGGCGATTTATCCTGAAATCGAAAAACTGGATAACGACGGCCTGCGTGCCCGTTCACAAGCTATCATGCAGTTGCTGCAGGACTGTGTAGCCGCTGAACGCAAAGCCATCGAAGACAAAAAAGCAGAAATCGAAGAACAAGATATCGAAACCCGCGAAAAAGGCTGGGCTGAAATTGACGCTATCGAAAAACAGATTTACGAAATTCAGGAAAAGAAACTGGATGAGGTTCTTCCGGAAGTATTGTCTATCGTAAAAGACACTGCCCGCCGTTTCACCCAAAATGAAACCGTGGAAGTTACAGCAACAGATTTCGACCGCGAACTGGCTGCAACCAAAGACTTCGTGAAAATCGAAGGCGATAAAGCGATTTATTTCAACAAATGGAATGCCGGTGGTAGCCAAATCCTTTGGGAGATGATTCACTACGATTGCCAGTTATTCGGAGGTACCGTTCTCCATAAAGGTAAAATCGCTGAGATGGCAACCGGTGAAGGTAAAACTTTGGTGGCAACACTACCTGTTTTCCTCAACGCATTGACCCGCAACGGTGTGCATATCGTAACCGTGAATGATTACCTGTCAAAACGTGACTCGGAGTGGATGGGGCCATTGTACATGTTCCACGGTTTGAGCGTGGACTGTATCGACAAACACCAGCCTAACTCTGACGCCCGCCGCAAGGCATACGAAGCCGACATCACATTCGGTACCAACAATGAATTCGGCTTCGACTACCTGCGTGACAACATGGCGATGAGCGCCGAAGATCTCGTTCAACGCAAACACAACTTCGCGATTGTCGATGAGGTGGACTCGGTATTGATTGACGATGCCCGTACTCCATTGATTATCTCTGGTCCTGTACCTAAAGGCGAAGACCAGATGTTTGAGCAATTCTGCCCACGTGTGGAGAAACTGGTAAATGAACAACGTTCTTACTGTACCAGACTGTTGGCAGAAGCCCGTCAGAAGATGGCTTCAAACGACGATAAAGTGCGCGAAGAAGGTTCCGTTTTACTTTACCGTTCATTCAAAGGTCTGCCTAAAAATAAACCGTTGATTAAATTCCTCAGCGAGCCGGGCGTAAAAGCGCAGATGTTGAAAACCGAGGAAAACTATATCCAGGATAACAACCGCAACTTACATATTATTACTGACCCGCTGTTGTTTGTCATTGATGAAAAAAATAACAGCATCGAGCTGACCGACAAAGGTATCGATATCCTGACCGGCCACTCTGAAGACCCTCAGTTCTTCGTTTTGCCTGACATCGGCGCACACATTGCCGAAATCGAGCAATCGGAAATTTCTGCTGATGAAAAGCAAATCCAGAAAGATGAGTTGCTTCAAAACTACTCTATCAAATCGGAGCGTGTTCACACCATCAACCAGTTGCTTAAAGCCTATACCCTATTTGAAAAAGATGACGAATACGTTGTTATTGACAACAAGGTAAAAATCGTTGACGAGCAGACCGGCCGTATCATGGAGGGCCGCCGTTACTCTGACGGTTTGCACCAGGCTATCGAGGCAAAAGAGCGTGTAACCATCGAAGCTGCAACGCAGACTTTTGCAACCATTACCCTTCAGAACTACTTCCGTATGTACAAAAAGCTGGCCGGTATGACCGGTACGGCAGAAACGGAAGCTGGTGAGTTCTGGGACATCTATAAACTGGATGTGGTAACCATCCCAACCAACCGTCCCATCGCCCGTAACGATATGAACGACCGTGTCTATCGTACAAAACGAGAAAAGTACACCGCCGTTATTGAAGAGATTGTAAAACTGGTAGAACAAGGCCGTCCGGTATTGGTGGGTACTACTTCGGTAGAAATCTCCGAGCTATTGGGCAAAATGCTCACCATGCGCAAAATCCCTCACAACGTACTGAATGCGAAACTGCACCAGCGTGAGGCTGAAATCGTAGCTATGGCAGGTCAATCAGGAACCGTAACCATTGCTACCAACATGGCGGGTCGTGGTACCGACATCAAGCTTTCAGCGGAAGTAAAAGCTGCCGGCGGTTTGGCTATCCTGGGTACGGAACGTCATGAGTCTCGTCGCGTTGACCGTCAGTTACGTGGTCGTGCCGGTCGTCAGGGAGACCCGGGTTCTTCGGTATTCTTCGTGTCATTGGAAGATGATTTGATGCGTCTGTTTGGAGCAGAGCGTATCACCGCTATCATGGACCGTCTGAAATTCGACGAAGGTGAAATGATTGAGCACAGCATGATTTCGAAATCTATCGAACGTGCACAGAAGAAAGTGGAAGAAAACAACTTCGGTATCCGTAAACGTCTGCTCGAATACGACGACGTGATGAATGCGCAACGCGAAGTAATCTATACCAAACGCCGTCACGCGTTGATGGGTGAGCGTATCTCTCTCGACATTCTCAACATGATTTACGATTCTTCGAAAGTTATCTTCGAAGAGTTTGACGATGCCAACGATTTCCACGGCTTGAAAGACGAGGTATTCCGTGTATTTGCCATCGAAATGCCGTTTGATAACGACCAGTTTAAATCAGAAAAGAAAGCCAAACTTGTTGACCAGCTGTTCCATGCAGTATTGGATGCATTCAAACGCAAATCGGAAACCATGGCTCACGTAGCACAACCGGTGATTAAAGAGGTTTACGAGACTCAGGGCGGTGTGTATGAAAGCATCATGATTCCGGTAACTGACGGTAAACTGATGTACAACATCTCCTGCAACCTGAAAACGGCTTACGATACCGAATGTAAGGATATTGTGAAAACGTTCCAGAAAACCATTCTGCTCCACACCATCGACGAATCGTGGAAAGAGCACCTGCGTGAAATGGACGAACTCCGCAACTCTGTACAGAACGCGAGCTACGAGCAGAAAGACCCGCTGTTGATTTACAAACTGGAATCATTCGGTCTGTTTAAGGAAATGGTGGACAGCTTCAGCCGCAAAGTGGTGAGCGTGTTGATGCGCGGTCAAATCCCTGTACGCGAACCGGAGCAGGTACACGAAGCAAAACACGAACCGAAACAGGATTACAGTCAGTACCACACTCAAAAAGACGAGTACGGTGCGGCTCCTGAAACCCACGAACGTCCGCAACCAAAACGCGAACCTGTTCACGTGGAGAAAAAGGTAGGCCGTAACGACCCTTGCCCTTGCGGTAGTGGTCAGAAATACAAAAACTGCCACGGTAAAGAAATGGCATAATAACCAGATAAGGGTTTCGCTCATGGCGAAGCCCTTATTTTTTATCCGGGACAAACCTCGTCCCAACTGGGACAGCATTTGTCCTAACTGGGACGGACTCTGTCCTACTTAGGACGACATTTGTCCTACTTGGGACGAACTCCGTCCTACCTGGGACAACGATTGTCCGAACTGGGACAAACCTTGTCCTACTTCGGACAGGCGTTGTCCTACTTGGGACAGACATTGTCCGGGATGAATTTCCTCCTCCCCTCACCGATTATTTACCCATTTCGGATAAATATTGACTTTCCGCCCACCTCCTATCGTCTATTTTTGCTCTTCAAACCATGAAACCCAAAAACACGAGTTATGAGAAACATGAAAAAGTGGGCAGACGAACAAATTGCCAACAAGAAACGAATCGCCATACCCATCATGACGCATCCCGGCATCGAGATGATTGGCAAACGAGTAGTTGATGCCGTACAAAACGGGGAAGTACACGCTCAGGCCGTTATCGAACTGGGGAAAATCTACCCATCTGCCGCAACCACCGTCATTATGGACCTCACTGTCGAAGCCGAAGCTTTCGGTTGTAGGATTGATTTTCCGGAGAATGACATGCCGCACATCATCGGTCGTCTGGTGAGCAATGCCGAAGAGATTGACAATCTGAAAGTGCCCAACCTGAACGCAGGACGTATTCCCGAATATCTGAAAGCAAACAAACTCACAGCTGAGGCCATTAGCGATAAACCTGTATTCGCAGGCATCATCGGACCATTTTCACTGGCTGGTCGCCTTTATGATATGTCTGAAATTATGATTGGCTGCTACATCGAGCCGGAAGCAATTGGTAAGCTTTTGGATAAATGTACTGAATTCCTTATCAAATATTGCCAGGAGCTCAAACGCATCGGCAGCAACGGGGTGATGATTGCCGAACCGGCAGCAGGACTACTATCCAACGAAGATTGCCAGGCCTTTTCCTCTGTATATGTGAAAAAGATTGTCGATGCCGTGCAGGATGACAATTTCATGGTGGTACTCCACAATTGCGGAAATCAGGGCCACTGCACCGAAGCGATGCTCAATACCGGTGCAGCTGCCTTCCACTTCGGAAACGCCATTGATATGGTGGAAGCGCTCAACGTTTGCCCGAAAGACAAACTCATCATGGGAAATGTTGACCCCGTGGGGGTAATGAAGCTCACTTCTGCTGCTGAGGTTAAAACTTACGTTGCCGACCTTTTGCAAAAGACAGCTACATTCGACAATTACGTCCTTTCCACCGGATGTGACCTTCCGCCGCACGTTCCTGCTGAAAACATTCAGGCTTTCTACGAAGCATTGAACGAATACAATAAATGACAGCTAAACCTCCAAGGTCTTAAAAACCTTGGAGGTTTTTTTCCGCGCCATTTGATAAATCTTAGTGTTTCCACCGCTTTGCATTAGATTTATTCATTCAAAAAACATCTACCTTTGTCTTTATAATTGAACGTCAACGATATGAAGATATTAGTCACATACGCCATTCCACAGGAGAGAGTAGATGTTTTTTTCGATGGTTGCCACGTCACCTATTGCCAGACCGGCATAGGCAAAGTCAATGCCGCACTTTCGGTCTATCATGCGATTCAGATACACCAGCCTGACCTTATCCTAAATATCGGCACAGCCGGTTCGGTGGTCAATGACGTGGATTCGATTGTCATCTGCAATACCTTTGTGGATCGCGATATGAAGAAATGCAAAGAGTTTGGGGTAGACTATCATCTTGACTTTACCGAGGAGTTAAGTAAAATCACTCTTTTCTCCGGTTGGCAAATGCACAACACCTGCAAC
>JAUZOF010000549.1 GCA_030706585.1 Bacteroidota bacterium | reverse complement strand
GCGGGTTATTGATGATCTGCGTCAGTTTTGCACCAACGGGATTTTGCATCCAGCCGTTCGCAAGCAGAATCCAGAGAGCGGAAAGGTTGGTTGCAAATGCCACAATTGTAATGGACCATGCGTGCATTTTCTTTGAAATCTTATTCCATCCGAATATCCACACCCCGATAAAAACCGATTCCAAAAAGAAAGCGACTGTTGCTTCCACAGCCAACGGCGCTCCGAAAATGTCGCCGACATATTTTGAGTACTCCGCCCAATTCATTCCAAATTGAAACTCCATTGTAATACCCGTAACTATACCCAACGCAAAATTGATGAGAAACAATTTGCCCCAGAACTTTGCCATTCTTAGCCACATCACATCACTTTTCCTGACATACTGCCACTCCATATACGCGATGAGAACGGAAAGCCCCAGTGTCAGCGGAACAAATATAAAGTGAAAAGCACTGGTGATGGCAAACTGGAGTCTACTCAAAGTCAAAACATCCATTTTAAAAGTTCTCCTTTCAGTGATCGTTCCGTTACAGTTTTGTTACAGGATTATCGCAGTCCTGTTGGAAATCAAAAAATTTTATTTCTTCATTTCTGAGGGTGACTTGTTACCAGAAGATGTACCATATGCCAACTTAAAATTCTGCTATTTTATGTTCCTCAGGCCATGTATCAAGTACCGAAAGACCATTATTCAAGGAAATGTGCGGCCTGAAAGTGTTGTGTTGAAGGATACTCTGTTTTAAATAAGTAGAGTATGATTGTTTCAAACGGTAATTCTCGCTCATTAGCTTATAGTGTTTCTGAGGATTTGTGGTGAAGCCACTAATTCGACCTGATAAGCTCTATTTAGCTGCGAAGTAATTCATGATTGCCCCCGGCAACCTGATAATAAGTCAGAGGCTAGACATAACCATGCCGGTCAGGATCCCAAAGCCTGTAATTGATATCATTCCATGGAGTGAAAATGACCCCGTCACTGCTTTCAGAATGTGAAGGAATAGGCCGGGATGAGTGGCAAATATAATAAATGAAAGTGTTACCAGGGGCAGGATAATCCACCGTGATCGTCCGATCCATATTCTTTCGACGAGAAATGAGATCAGAAGCATGACCGACACGAAATAGAGCAGATTAAAGAGGATCAATAACGCTGTGCCAATGCCTGGTGACGAAACTGTATTCATATAATATCCCTTGCGGTAATATAACAACCCTGTTGATTGTAGGCAAGTCGGCTGGCAGTACACCAGTGTCAGTTCCTTCCTGATATTCTTGTTTCTCTATTCCAGCGCCTTATGCTACATTATAAACATATTTGTTATGTGATCCCCATTCGTTAATGATCACACCGCAGATTTGCTGTATAGGGGTTATTAGCAGAAAGATTCATATAAATATTGTTAGGTGGTTTGATAAAGATGCTCCTTACGCGCATACCTAAAGACATTCCGGTCACTGCTGCACTAGCCGGTGGATTCGGACTTATGGCATTTGGATTCACTGCATTGTTTTTGGATCCCCGTCCGAGTTCGACTGCGGGACTTGGATTGCTGTTCATACCAATTTGGTCGCTAGTCGCGGGCGCTTGTGGTTATGCTTTGGGACTGGTTATTCGCGCACTATGGAATCGTTTGGCACCGAACTCTACGTTCTCACGCGCACAGCGTTGGGTATTACCCGGACTCCTTGTCTTGGTGGTGTCTGGTGCCTCATTATTCGGGTGGTGGGAAGTTCTCAAAGTAGAGGTGAAAGCAAAACCCGCAGTCATCATAGACACGGGAAAACTCGAGCGGCAATTTGTTCCAAACTCCGATACTTTTGTGCGTTCTTCGATAGAGCTCTATCAATATGACCGCTCGCCACCCCCGATTTCTTGGGGGCAAAATAACTCAGAGGTTGCGATTGAAAGGTCCGCGGTTCGCATTCGAGATACTGGGATGCCAAATCGAGAGGTCGTGATCTCTACCTCCGCGCTTGACTACGTCATGAGAATACACGCAGCGCCGCTTTACACAAAAGCGGAGAGCGAGCCGCTACTTGCAGTTTTGATATGTGGTCGCGCTACTGGTAGAAGTGCAATAGTTTTGGTGATAGCGCCGGACTACAGTACTATTCTAGAAGAGCGCTTGTACCGCTTTTGGCAACTCGACCGGACAGCCCTAGAGATAAGAAAGGAGCGGTTGACTGGATCTGAGAATATTGTGATTGGATCGGGCTGTGAAAAATCACTGGTCATCCGTCATAAAACTGATTACTCAATCAATCCAGAACGGACACATACAAGCGCATTTCATTGATTTCAAATTCTGCACCTTTCAAATCGTAATTCACAACAATCAGACTTTTCAAGACCGTTTGTTAGCAGGTGAAACAAACAACATCCTCTTTACCGCTTCCTTCCTGAACCCACAAACTGCTGACTTCGATTTTAATTGAAGATTTTAAACAGAAAGCTGCAGCACTAATAATTGTGCTTTCCTCAAGATTAAGATATAATTCCATTTATGTCAGCATCGGTAACTTTACATTCTATGATAATGATAAAAGGGGGCAAACTGCGTTAGAGCAGATTTTCAAATATGTAGAATGGCCGTAAATTAAATAATCCCAGCTTCCAGATAGGAGGCCTATCCATGGTTAAGAAAAGAAAGCTTTATCTCTACGGGACAATCGTCCTGACCATTTTCTTGGTCACGGCGTGCTCGTGTCTGAGGCCAAAGGACGATGCTCTCTGCAAGGGGTCAGAAGCCAACCCCAATGGCTGTCCCAGTGTCTGGGTCGAGGTCAGACCGGCCTTTTTCCCACAAAGCCCTGGAGATCATACCTATGTGAAGTTCCTTGAAGGGAACGGCCAGTGGCAGAGCTTTCATTGTTTCGGGCATTGCAATGGTGGCAAAGAACTGCAAGATACCAAATCCTATACCGTGGATGATAATGAAAAAATCGTTCAGTACATGGCCGATCAGACGCCCTGCAAATGGCCGGAAGATTATTATCTGATCATCGGGGTATGCCACCAGTTGGCCAACCGCGGCCTGTTCTACACTCAAAAGACCGTGAAAAACGCCCGGATGTACAATTGGACCTCCTTCGTCTACGACACCTACGGATCTCGTTTCGAGCCCTTAAAGGAATACGAT
>JAUZOF010000548.1 GCA_030706585.1 Bacteroidota bacterium | reverse complement strand
GAGCGCCTGCATGGCTTGTTCTTCCTGTGGTGTCAGTTTTTCCATAATCGTTTTTTCTTTCTGTAATAAAACGGCCATTATTATCACGTCGCAAATCTACGAATGTTTCGTAATAAATGGTGCGGCAGGGAGTTTATTTTTATGTTCTTTTAAATGTTGAGGAGAAATGAATGCAAATCAGACTGCCATTTGGGGGGGCAGCCTGACTGTAAAATGTTATTCCAGATACCGTTTTGCAGCTGCCGCGCAATTCTCTCCGTCGATGGCTGACGAAGTGATTCCTCCGGCATAACCGGCTCCCTCGCCGCAAGGAAATAGTCCGGCAATTTGCACGTGTTGATAGGTTTCCATATCTCTTGGAATGCGCACCGGAGATGAGGAACGTGACTCCACGCCTACAATCAATGCTTCGTTGGTGAGGTAGCCATGCATTTTGCGGTCGAACTTCTTAAAGCCCTGTTGTAAGCGGCTGGAAATATGTTGTGGTAACCAGAAATGGAGTGGGGAAGAGAGTACGCCCGGCAGATAAGAACAATCGGGTAGCGAACCGGAGAGTTTTCCTTTGACGAAATCGCCTACGCGCTGTGCCGGAGCAGTCAATCCTTTGCTGCCGTTATTGAAAAAGGCCAGTTCTTCCACGTATTGCTGGAAGTGCAATCCGGCCAACACGCCATATTGCTGATACTCGCCCAAATCCTCGGGGCGGATTTCGACCACCAGGCCTGAATTGGCAAAAGGCGAGTTGCGGTGTGATGCCGACATGCCGTTTACCACAAGTTCTTTGGCGCCGGTAGAAGCCGGAACGATATGCCCACCGGGACACATGCAAAACGAATAAACCCCGCGATCGTCGACCTGTTCCACCAGATTGTAGGCAGCTGCCGGAAGAAATTCTCCCCGCTCGCGACGATGGTACTGAATGCTGTCGATCAGCCCCTGAGGATGTTCAACCCGCACGCCCATGGCAAAACCTTTGGCTTCGAGAGCAATATTGTTATTGTGCAAAAGATGATAAACGTCGCGGGCCGAATGACCGGTAGCCAGAATCACCGCTTTGCTTTTAAGCGAGCTTCCGTCTCCCAGTTCCACTCCGGTTATTTGGGAATCTTCTACCTTTAGTCCCGTGACTTTGGTGTTGAAACGTACTTCGCCTCCATGTTCCAGAATCGTTTCACGCATGGCCTTGATTACCTGTGGCAGGCGGTCGGTACCGATGTGCGGGTGGGTTTCGTACAAAATCTCATCCTGAGCTCCGTGCCGGTGAAAGATAGAGAGAATGCGTTGTACATCTCCTTTTTTCTTGGATCGGGTATAGAGTTTGCCATCGGAGAAAGCTCCGGCGCCGCCTTCACCGAAACAGTAATTCGATTCGGGATTCAGAGTATTGCTACGGATCATTTGGGCAAGGTCTCTTTTGCGTTCGGTCACCGCTTGCCCGCGTTCCAGAAGAATCGGCTTCAGGCCAAGTTCAATCAGTCGCAGCGCGGCAAACAAACCGGCAGGACCAGCACCCACCACGATTACTTCCTCCTTGTTGGTTACATCCTGATAATGCAAGGGTATGGTATCGGAGGTGATGGCTTCTTTGCCGGTAAAAACCTCTACGGATAGATTTATTTTGACGAATCGTCCGCGGGCATCAATCGATTTACGGACAGGACGAATATGTGATATTTGTGTCGGAGGCAACGAAAGCGCTTTGGCTACAGCCTGTTTCAACAACTCGGGGGTGTGCGCCTGTTCGGGCGAAAGGGTCAGTTGAAGGGATTGCATAAACTATTTTATTAGAGAGTGCAAAGATAGGCATTAAACCTCCGATTCGTCAAATGTGCGTTATGTCCCTTAATTTCAGGATTTCAATCATTCCAAAACCATAGGTATCCTCCCATTTGGAAATCTTGAAACCTTTGAATCCTGAAATTATTCCGGAAACAGATGAAAGCTCTTTCTGTTAGGTGTTTAGCACTTAACCATTTTTACTTTTAACAAATAAGGTTTCCCGAAAATAATACGTACTTTTGCACAAATTTATAGCAAACTCACTACATGATTCGATTTAGTAAATTCTCCTTACTGATTATAACATTGCTCGTGGTATCCTTTGGGGTGATTGCTCAACAGGATGCTAATGAAAGACGTTTTTCTCTGAGCAAAAATCTGGATGTGTTCAACAGTGTGGTTAGAGAGCTTGACGCCTTCTATGTTGATACACTGAACTATGATAAAACGATACGTTCCGGTATCGATAATATGCTGGAAGGCCTTGATCCTTACACTGTTTATATGCCAAAAGAAGAAACGGATGAACTCAAAATGATGACTACCGGAGAATATGCCGGCATCGGTGCTTTGATTGGAGGCAGATCGGGACAGGTATTTATTTCAGAACCGTATGAAGGAAAACCGGCTGCAAAAGCAGGTCTTAAAGCCGGTGATGTGTTGGTTGAACTGGATGGTTTGAACCTGAAAGGAAAATCAACATCGGAGGTTAGTGCTTTGTTGAAAGGTCAACCCAAAACCATCGTGAAAATTAAGGTGCAGCGTCCGGGAGAAACCAAGGTGCGTTCTTTCGAGGTTATGCGTGAACGGATTACAATTAACCCGGTGGTTTACTATGGCGTTGTTGGCAATAATACAGGATATGTACTGCTTAATGAATTCACCAACAGCGCAGCAGAAGAAATGCGAATCGCCTTGCTGGAACTGAAGAATAAATACCACGTAACTTCGGTGGTAATCGACCTTCGTGACAATGGGGGTGGAATTATTGATGAGGCGGTAAAAATGGTTGGATTCTTCGTTCCAAAGAATACAGAAGTGGTTTCGACACGCGGAAAACTCAAACAGTGGGATCGCACTTACCGTACTATCAACGAACCGATATTGCCCGATATGCCGTTGGCAATTCTGGTGTCACAAAATACAGCTTCGGCTTCCGAGATCTTAAGCGGTTCGCTGCAGGATTTGGATCGTGCTGTGATTATCGGAGTTCGTACTTTTGGAAAAGGACTGGTACAGTCTATTCGTCAATTGCCTTACGAAGGACACCTCAAAGTTACCACCGCTAAATACTATATTCCAAGCGGACGTTGTATTCAGGCGATTGATTATTCAAATCGCACGGATGACGGCACTCCTATACAT
>JAUZOF010000547.1 GCA_030706585.1 Bacteroidota bacterium | reverse complement strand
TCAACCATGAATTGGCTTTGTGATTCAGTGATTTTCAGCAAATGCCTGTCTGGGTAGATGATAGCAAGGCGTCGCTTCACATTCATGATACCCGTACCTCCTTGTTGGGATTTTTGCACGACCGTTTTTTCTTCGAAATAGTTGGTGATGACGAAATGTACCCAATTCCCTATTGTCTTAAAACGAATGGTGAAACCGGAATTTGGCCCCTGAAAGGTGGAATATTTAAAGGCATTTTCGATAAATGGAATAAAGATAGCAGGTGCTATTTTCAGGTTTGAAGTGTCACCCTCCATATCAAGCTTTATCAGTTGCGGATTCTTAATCCTTAGCCGGTAAAGTTCGACCAGATTTTCTATATAGTTGATCTCCTTAGAAAGATCAATATATTCCGATACCGTTTCATAAGACATATAGCGCATAATCTCGGACAATTTAAGGAGCGCATTGGAGGCTTTGTCCGGATCCTGATAAATCAGCACATCGATATTATTAATGGTATTGAACAGAAAGTGAGGATTGACCTTGCTTTTGAGTAAGGCCAGTTCACTTTCCAGATTTTGTTTTTCCAGCATTTCTTTATGGTTTAAAGCATCAAACCAATTGATGATAACCCTGAAAAAAGATCCGAACGAAGCCGAAAAAATCATGGCAACAGTTCCACTGAGATGCATCCTTAATGAATAGACGTCGTAGAAATTTTCGAACGATCTATTAAATATGGCTTTGTTAAGCAGCAAAGCTGTATATCCGAAAAAAGGAAGGATAAGTACAGCCAATGCCGCCAGGATAAAAAAATCGGTAAATTTCTTTTTCAGAAGAAATGCCGGTACAATAAAAAAATAGAACAGGTAAAAACCTATGGCCAGAAACAGCAAACTGATTACATAAGACAACAACATTTCCGGCTTTGCCAGTTGATTGAAGTTGTTTATATTGATAAAAGCCGCAAAAAGCCATGTGAAAAGATGTAGATAGATAATTGCTTTACGTTTCATACATTCACTCCCTATTTGACTTAACTAAGGTATTAGCAACATGTTATTTCAATTGCAAATATCAATCATTTATTTCTGTTGCACAATAAAACTATACAACCTGATAAGATTTGCCGACGATATAAAAGGTTTTATCGATATGATGATAGGCTGGTGGATGATTATTATTATACAGAGCAACTCTCTATTCTACAAACAAATCGGCGCTCACCGTTATTTCGCCACTTAAAAGTGGCGAAATGGGTGTCCGAACTATTGATGAGGGGGCAATGGATGAGAAAAGCGGGATGAATTTCTCCGAGTATATGGCGATACTCTCAGAGCATTTATGCAAACGATATCGTGTATTTCGATCCGTTTATTGAGCAGCGTCTTGATGGGTTCGACAAAGTAACCAACTTGTACGAAAGTATTCGTAGCAAAATACATGTCGATAAATACGAAATACTCAATCCTCTTGTACAATCTGTAAAGGATATGGCTGTTCTCACTTACAATCTCAATTCTTTTGTTGGCACATCCGTACATAAATGGAACTGCACTGAAGTTTACCGGCTTGAAGGTGATGCCAACTGAAAAATCATTCAAATACGATGTAAAAAGCCAGCAGCAATGGAAACTTAAATTTGTCAAACATAATTCCATCTGTAGAACCTTCATCATATTTGCATTTCATTCATCTTCTGGGCGTTTTTTTAACCAGTTGTCTTACTTCCATGAAAATAACACATCCTTTCAAAAGGTTAATGTAAAGGTAGTTTTATCAGAAGTAGAATGCGCAGTAATGAAACCGCCGTGCAAATGCATAACCTGGCGCGAAAGGCTCAGCCCTATGCCCGACCCGTTTTCTTTTGTGGTGAAGAAGGGTACGAAAATCTTATCAAGATTGTCGGGACTGATGCCCGGGCCGTTATCCGTAAGGTGAATGCAGAATTTACCCTGCGGATTAATGGTGGTATGTAATACAATCCGACGATCCGACGTTTCGCCGAGGGCATCTATTGCATTGTTGAAAAGGTTGATAAGTACCTGCGAAAGAAGCTTCTCGTCGCCGGGGAAATCGACAAGCTGCTCGGCGCGTTGAATGCTGAAGTTAATCTTTCCATCTTCTAGCCGGGGCCTCATCAGCATGGTCATACGGCGAAACCAACCATCAATATTTATCGGGGTAAAAACCGGACGTGGAATACGGGTCAGTTTCCGGTAATTATCCACAAAATGCAGCAGCCCTTTGCCGCGTTCTTCAATCACAGAGAGTCCGTGTATGGTTTGTTCGATATCCTTCGAAGTGAGCCCTTCGGGAGTGACCGTTTTCCCTTCGCGGATAAAAAAACGGCCGAGCGTATTGCTCAGTGAGGTGATGGGAGCCAACGAGTTCATCATCTCGTGGGTGAGCACACTGATGAGTTTTTGCCACGTATCGAGTTCGTTTTCCTCCAGCTCTGTGCGGATGTCGGTCATCGAAAATATGCGGTATTGGCGTTCGGCAAATCGCAACTGTGCCGCTTTGATCGAAATCTGGCGGATCCCGTTATTATCGGCGAGTTTGAGGATTTGGGTTTTTCCGGAAGAGAGTTGTTCGATAACGTTAAACAGAGGTTCGTTTTTTTGCCGTAGCAGGTCGATATGCACCAGATGTGGCAATCCGATGATCATCAGCGCCGCCTGATTGATCTGTTCCACATAGCCTTTCTCGTCAATCGCCATCAGCCCCGTGGCCGAACTTTGCATCAGTTCGTTGAGGAAGCGCTCGTTCTCTTCGTTTTTTAGCTTTATACCGGCGATGTAGCTGTTGATGCGATTGAGGCTCCGGTGCAGGTCGTTGATGGCTTTATTGCGGATGGTTTCGGGAAACTTCAGCGTGGAGTCTTCGTTTCGGATGGCATCGAAGAAATAGGCCAATTTGCGGTTTACTCCATTTATATAATAAACTAAGCTGAAAACCGTCCACAGCAGAAGCAGCGCGCAGATAACCGCAGCAAAAACCTGCTTGTAAAAAACGGCAAGGGTTAATCCTGCCGCGAGCAGAGCCACAAGAGTGATGCGCAGGATGATATTGAGATTGAATGCTTTAATGTCCATAGCGGCTTATTTTATTGTAAAGTGTTTGACGCGAAATGCCCAGTTCGGAAGCTACTGCCGACAGATTCCCACCAATATT
>JAUZOF010000546.1 GCA_030706585.1 Bacteroidota bacterium | reverse complement strand
TTACTGTTGTTGCCATTGTAAAATTCGTACAAGAACAAAACGATGAAATGAACGGAAATGTAATAGTTGGTATGGCTCTCTGTATAGTTATATCAACACTAACATTCTACAATTTATTCAACATGGATAAACTTACAGAACTGACAATTAAAGACAAACAGAAAACAAAACAATATATTCACTCCTTGATAAAAAAGAATAAATGGGAAGTCAAGAAAGAAAATGATGAGATATTAATAATCAATGCCAACTTAAGTAATATCCCAGAAAGACAACTCTCATTTATTTTCAGAAATAACAATCTATTCATTAACACCATCACTATTAGAGACAATCTAAAATCAACCTTATTTTACAATCATGATAAAAGGTTCACAGAATCAATTATCAATAATCTAACGGACAACGACTTGATTCAGAGCTGCAATTCTTAGCTACAACTTATCCAGTGACTATTAATCGGAATCAGACCCTATCTCGCGCAAGTATAAATAATATGCACTCTGTGCCTAGCGCGAGTCTTGAACGAAGTGGAGACTTGTGCTGGAAATTAATGCAGTCTGTGACTGCAACAAGGGAAGAGAATAGGTCCAGAGCGAAGCCTTTCAGTTTGAAAACTGAAACTGTTTTGAGTCCAAGTCCCCGCTGCGCTCAAGACTTGAACTAGAAACTGAGTGCAAAATAGGAACATTAAACAAATAAATATCCCCCACTGGCGAGATTATCGATAGAAGGAATACACTAACATCTCACCCCTACCCGATTTCCCTGTTAGATAACATTTCGCCCGCCTTAATATGGGTTAAACCCACCTGAATTATAAAACTATTAATGCTTAAATGGGTTTAAATAATGAGGACCTTGCTTGAAGGAAAGCAAGCCAACGAAGATTTAACCTGAATCAGAAGCACAAACCAGCCTTAACCATTCCTCTTCTTTCAAACCGGTTAATCCGGGCCACTCTGATTAAACAGTTCCTATTATGAAGTTTATCATACTGCTGATATCGCTCATAATCGTAGGTACCGCCTGTAATAATGACATCGAAACCATAAAGGTTAAACGTGACGGAGTTCTTACTTTTTACGTTCAGGGATATAGCAAACCCTGGCGCAGCACCAGCTTTATGTTTTATCCGGGACAATCTGTCGTCAAAGAGTTTATAGTCGACAGCATGGATATCAGCATACTTTTCAGAAGATATTATCTGGTCTTCGGCGGTGTGACTTCCGATAACAGGAATTTTGAACTTACTGTCACTCTTGATATTGCAGAACAATCAGACATGATCCACAATTATACCACTTTATACAACAGACGAAAAGGTGGTTTAAACGATATTTCCCTGATTATTACAGACAAAGGCTCTACTAATAAATACACTATGGCAGAGTTGTGTCCGGATAAATCAAATGAAGCATATTTTGATATTGAACGGCAAAACACAGTAGAAGAACTTATTGCAGGCAGTATGGGTGCCGATCTTTGCCTCTCACTAACTCCTGATTCTGTTCTTCATATTTACAATGCCCAATTTAAGGACATTCAATATACATTACCGGATGAATAGCACGATACGACAAAACCGGATATTCAAATCCCTGTTTGTGCTTACTTTGCTACTTTTCTTATCCGTAAGTACAAATGCTCAGGTAACCGACGTTCCACCTGCAGGATTTGATGTGATCATTACAAATACCGGAAAGATCATTCATGGAAAGGTTACGGAAGTCGGACTGTACGTCATTCGCTATAAACGTACGGATATCCCAGACGGACCGGTTTATGAAATTCTGAAGAAAGACGTTTACGCCATTAGTTACCGAAATCAGCTATCAGAATATCTTATACCTGTTGATTCGACTGTTTTTGTAAAGAAAGGTCTGGAAGTTAAACCAATACCGAAACGAGGGGCATCCATCCTGGTATTATCTAAACCGACACCAATAACGGACACCTGGTATTCGAATGTCAGACAAGGGGAAATCCGTTTAGGATTTGGTTTTATCAGAAACTATTCGAAAGTAAAAGAGGTTGAAAACTACACCCGCAAACTCAGTTTTCCTGCTGTTCATATCGCCTATCTTTTTCCACTCCGGAAAAGTCTGGATATCGGACTTGTGATGGGTTGGGCGTCATTTGAATACAAGGATAAGAGTTTCAGCGAATATGACCAGTTATCAACCAACCGTAATATCACCGAATCACTGTTTTCCATCGCTGCAATCGGGAAATACAGCTATGAAATGGATCTGTTCAGACCATACCTGCAGGCCGGAATTGGCTATACCAACTCCAGTGTCCGAACAGAAGGGGAAGTGACATTTACAGATGATAACCGCACCATCCTTATTCAGGGAGGGTCACGTAGCGGAAATTTTGTAATTCCCATCAGGTTTGGAACAGACATCCGACTGAACAATACTTTTTCAGCTTATACCGATATCGGCTTAGGCTTGACCTTGATACAATTAGGTTGTGTGATTAAAATAGGAAAAGAATAATGTCCCTTTTGAGAAACATATTCAACCGTGGGCTACCCGTTTTGTTTTCGATCATTTTCGGAAATGGATTGATCCGGGCAGAAGAACTTCCTTCTAAAGGGGGAATAACATTATTTATGGGTCCTTCTTTCAGCTATTTTCAGGGAGAATCGTCTGACAATCTGGATTCGTTTGATGGCAAACGGCTAAATGCCCAGTTGAATGGCTTCATCGGGTATACCTCAAAACTCAATGTACGATCAAATTCAATCGGAGTTTTTGCAACAGGTGGTTATACAAACAAAGCCACATTTGACGAACTTACCCTGATTCAGAATAATGTCCCGAATAACCTGGAACGAAAAGATTACAACTCGTTTTACCAGATTGAAGCGGGTATGCTGATAAAGGATATATTGCGTCTGAGCACCGGTATAGGTCGTCAGAATTTCAGTTTAGGTAATGACGACGGACATTTTAATTATTATTCTTCAACAGCAGGATTACTAGTTAATCTGGGAAGCATTTACTGGAATCTTGATGCTAATTTCAATTACGGGAACGACTATTCCAAAACCGTTATTAAAATATCTACCGGAATAATGCTTAGATTCTAACCCCTCTGAACATTACATTTATTATGCTATTTTTTCATTAGCACAAGAACCAAAGATTACAAAC
>JAUZOF010000545.1 GCA_030706585.1 Bacteroidota bacterium | reverse complement strand
GTAACAGAAAATTCATTTACAATAACAGGCGGAGCTGTCGGGACATATTTTAAATTAGTAGGAACATTTGAATGAGGCTTTTCGTCCCGGAGATCTGCAATCTGTCGCCGCAAAGAGTATAGGGATTTGTGATCATGAGCAAAAGAACAACCGTTGATAAGGGATGTGATATTTACTACTGATTGGCTGCCCATACCGCCAACATTGAGTGGAAGCAAAACAACAGTGCTGAAAATAAACAGACATGCAAAATAAAAAAGTATTACTATTTCTTTCTCAAGGATTCGAAGAATATGAAGCTGGAGTATTCACAGATGTGATTGGCTGGAGCAGAGAGTTAGGAAACGAACCTGTAGATATGATATCCACGGCACTCAGACCTGAGATTAAATGCAAGTGGAACCTAATTGTTCGGCCCGAGATTGAATTTGACCAAATAGACTTTGATGAATATGACGCTTTAGCAATTCCTGGTGGATTTAAAAATTCAGGATATTATGAAGATGTTTTTGATGAGCGATTTCAGGATGTAATACGTAGTTTTGACAAAAACAATAAAATAATTGCTACTGTTTGCGCCGCAGCTGCGCCTGTTGCAAAATCCGGTGTTTTAAAGGATCGAATGGCAACCACATACGATTTAACGGATATTTATGGGAGAGACTACCTTGCTGAATTTGGCGTCAACGTACAGGATAAGCATGTAGTAATTGATAGAAATATTATTACCTCGACCGGCCCTGCCACTGGATTAGATGTCGCATTTAAGCTATTGGAAATGTTGACTTCGAAGAACAACGTAGATGATGTAAAGAAATATATGCGATTTACGAATAAATAAACAGTCAACTCGATGGTACAAATATGACTGATTTCCGACGAAACGGAAACAGATTGACTAGTTTAAAACAAACGAAATAACATCTGATATACAATTAACTATCAGGCGATAGCAAACACTACTAAACAGGAGCACCTCAAACAAAAATATCTACTCCATGAAAACCAATTATCTTCTCTTAATCTCTTTTCTAATTACATGCAACGTCGTATATTCTCAATCAATTTTCAAAGCGATTGAGCAAAAGGATTACAGTAAAATAGAAGAACTTGCTGCAAACAAATCAAAGATCAATAAAACCAACTCTGACGGAATAACTCCACTATGGAAAGCAACACTAATGAGTGACACTTTAGCAATGAATCTTTTATTAAAGAATGGCGCTAATCCAAACGCCCCAACAGATGGAGGGACAACACCGATTTTTCTTTGTAGCGAAAATGGCTCTGTAGAATCAGCAAAATTGCTTTGTAAATATGGCGCTGATGTGAATTATTGCAAAAACAAATACAATTTAGCCCCCTTAAGACAAGCTGCAAGAAATGGTTATATTGAAGTTGTAAAATTCCTAATCAAACAGGGCGCTCAGATTGAGGCTAAAGCTGAGGACAAAGGAACAGCTTTATCTGCAGCTAGCCTTAAAGGACATATTGATATTGTCAAACTATTAATTCAGCTTGGAGCAAACTTTAATATAATCGATAAAGACGGGGAAACGCCTTTAATCAATGCATGTTCAGGTGGTAGAACTGACGTCGTTAAATACTTAATTGAAAAGGGGGCTGATAAAACTATCAAAAATAGCAAAGGCCAAACAGCAATTGAAATCGCTCAGGATAAAGGGTTCTCCCAAATTGTGAAAATATTAGAGTAGACTTGTAAGCTCCCTTAGAGCACAAATAGGACAAATACTCTCCCCTGCTGCCTGATTTAAAAGAGAATCAGATGATCCGTAATAGAGAGAAACAAGCGCAAATAGTGACTCAATTTATCTTATACAAATGATCCTTGAAACACCCCGGCTATATCTTAGGCTCTTAACAAAGGAGGATGCCTCCGATCTCTCTTTGGTCTTGTCTGATCAGGAGTCCATGAAGCACTATCCGCATCCGTTTTCACAAGATGAGGTTATAGCCTGGATAGAGCGCAATCTGCAACGTTATCAAAGTGACGGATTCGGATTGTGGGCTGTCATTCGGAAAGCCGATAATCAGCTCCTGGGAGATTGTGGAATTACCTTGCAGAACATCGATGGTGAAATTTTGCCGGAGATTGGGTTTCATATCATCAAAAAATACTGCAATGCGGGCTATGCCACTGAAGCGGCTGAAGCCTGTAAAAAATATGCCATTGAACGATTAGGCTATCAGTCGGTTTACTCCTATTCAGAGGTGGGAAACAAGGCTTCGCAGAGGGTTGCGTCGAAGATAGGAATGCATCCGGTCAAAACGTTCTGCAAAAATGGAATAGAAGAAGTGGTATATGTTTATGGTAGCGAATAGAGAAATGCATTTGCAAACAGACAGAGCTTAGGTCGTTGTTTTTAATTGAAACAAAATGAAAATACTTCTAACCGGATCTTCCGGATACATTGGAAAACGGCTGCTACCTGTGTTAATTGAAAACGGGCATTATGTAATTTGCTGTGTTAGGGACATTAAGAGATTCTCTGTTCCGGAATCATTAAAATCAAGAATACAGGTAATTCAGGTTGACTTGCTCGATAATGATTCGCTGGCAAATATCCCAAAAGAGATAGATGGAGCCTTTTATCTGGTTCATTCTATGTCGTCATCATCCGACTATCATATTCAGGAACAGAAATCGGCAGAAAATTTCAGGAATGCAATGGCTCAAACCAGTGTGCGTCATGTTGTTTATTTAAGTGGAATAGTGAATGAAACAACATTATCGAAGCACTTGTTATCAAGAAAAAATGTTGAACTGGAACTGAGTAAGGGACACTATCAGTTTACTACACTCAGAGCTGGTATTATTATCGGATCGGGAAGTGCATCATTCGAGATAATGCGTGATCTGGTAGAAAAACTGCCGGTTATGATTGCTCCGAAATGGTTAAACACCCGATGTCAGCCAATAGCAATAGCAGATGTGATCACCATGCTCTCGAAAGCAATATTCAACCCCCAAACATTCAATAAAAATTTTGATATAGGAGGACCTGATATTTTGTCCTATAAAGAAATGCTCTTGAAATTTGCAGGTGTCAGAAAGTTAAAACGGCACATTTTGATTGTCCCGGTTATGACGCCTAAATTATCGTCTTACTGGTTGTATTTTGTAACTTCAACATCGTACAAACTGG
>JAUZOF010000544.1 GCA_030706585.1 Bacteroidota bacterium | reverse complement strand
CAGCACCCTTGCCCAAGAATTCGGAATTAATTCAATAAATTTGCGTTCTTATCTTCAAATTCCGACACATGAAACTGGAACAGACATTTCAGAAAGTACAATCAGCCAGCCGTACCATCAATCTGCTGACTGATGAAAAGATCAACGAGATCCTGCTTGCTGTGGCTGATGCTGCCGTAGCGCAAAGTGATTTTATACTGGAAGAGAATAAAACGGATTTGAGCCGTATGGATCCCAAAGATCCGAAATATGACCGTCTGATGCTGACTAAAGAACGCATTGAAGGCATTGCGGCTGATATTCGTAATGTGGCAACGTTGCCCTCTCCACTGGGTAAAGTGCTTAGCGAAACAGACCGTCCGAACGGAATGAAGATTACCAAAGTGACAGTTCCTTTTGGCGTGATCGGAATTATTTACGAGGCGCGTCCGAATGTAAGCTTTGACGTTTTCTCACTTTGTTTTAAATCGGGAAATGCCTGTCTGTTGAAAGGAGGCTCTGATGCTCATGATTCGAATAGTGCCATTGTTGGGATTATTCAAAACGTTCTTGAGAAACAAGGCGTAAATAAAGATATAGTGACCTTATTGCCTCCTGATCGTGAAGCTACGGCTGAAATGCTGAATGCGGTAGGTTATGTGGATCTGATTATCCCGCGCGGAAGCCAGGGGCTGATTAACTTTGTGCGTGATAATTCCAAAATACCGGTAATTGAGACGGGTGCCGGAGTATGTCACACCTATTTTGATGAATCCGGTGATTTGGAAAAAGGGGCAGAAATCATCTTTAATTCCAAAACAAGACGAGTAAGTGTCTGCAATTCATTAGATTGTGTAATTGTAAATGAGAAACGCCTGTCAGACCTTTCGGCTCTTTGCCTGAAAATGGCTGAAAAAAATGTCATTATCTACGCGGATCAACCCGCTTATGCAGCTTTGAAAGGAAAATATCCGGCTGATTTACTGGAGCATGCCACGGACGAAAGTTTCGGAACTGAATTTCTGGATTATAAATTGTCGGTAAAAACGGTTGCTAATATGGAAGAAGCGATTGACCATATCACTAAATATTCTTCCAAACACAGTGAGGCGATTGTAAGTGAAAATGCACAGAACATCTCTGTCTTCGAAAAAATGGTGGATGCCGCCTGTGTATATGCAAATGTCTCTACGGCCTTCACAGATGGCGCTCAGTTTGGTTTAGGGGCAGAGATAGGAATAAGTACCCAGAAGCTCCATGCGCGCGGTCCTATGGCCTTAGAAGAGCTTACAAGCTATAAATACATAATACGGGGTAACGGACAGACTCGTGCCTGATATTAGGGAATGATTAATTGAGGGTCCCGATAGTTATCGGGAGAGGGATTGATGTTACAGATCAATTTCTTTGTCCCTCAATTGTAAATGGTAAATGAATAAATTGTAAACAGAAATGGCCATTAACTACTACACCGAAAATGTCAAAACACCTCCCATCAAAAAGAAAGAGGTGAATGAATGGATCAAAAAAGTGGCAGAGCTTCACAGTAAAAAAGTCGGTGAAATCAGCTATATCTTTTGTGATGATGAGAAGATTCTGGAGGTGAATAATCAATATCTGCAACACGATTATTATACCGATATCATCACGTTTGATTATACGGCCGGAAACAAGATATCGGGAGATATTTTCATCAGCCTGGATACGGTAAAGAGCAATTCGGAACAGTTTGGAACAGAATATATTATGGAATTACACCGTATAATTATCCACGGAATTCTTCACCTTTGCGGCATTGACGATAAAACGGATGAAGCACGCAAAAATATGACAGAGAAGGAAAATGAGGCATTGGCTATATTAAAACAAACGGGTATATAAGTCTCATATATACTCCAATTTTGAGTATCTGTAATTAACATAGAGCAACAATCTGTCTTTGATTTTAGTTCAACATAAATTTAGAACCATGAAAAATTAAATCATGTTGCATAAAATCCGATTTTGGTTGTTAACTGGTTGATATACAGATTTGTTTGTTGCTTTTGATACTGTCATTTTCTTCTTGTTTATAGCGTTTTTGACCTGTTTTTATCCTTGTCAGATGATCTTTCCGACTAATAATCTCTCCTTTTATAACAAACTTTTATCAAACATCTTCTGTTTTATAATTGTGAACTCTCTACTTGATTAAGTACTAACCTCTTGTACTTTTATTTGTAAGCATGAGATTGCCGATATTACCTAATGACACTTTTCAATTAGGATTTGTTGAACTTTTATCTATAGTTGTACGGACTTTTAGTTTGTATAAGTACCATATTAACTGATAATTAGACCTAAACAATTATTTGTTTCCGCCTTATAATTAAATTATTAGTATTAGTTTGAACTGATTTCTGCGATGTAAGAATCAATGGGAATTCTCCCCCCATTGAATGGATTAACGATGAAGAAAAGTAGTCTATATTCAGCAGAACGAAAGATTTATTTGTCTCAGGACAAATCAAATCTTTACCATTGTCACTCTTTATCAAAAGATTGGACTGCCCGATTTTTGATAAGATATAGAGTGATAATGGCAACTCTGTTTATGGCTACCGTATTGAATGGGAGTCTTTTTGCGGCAACTATTACTGATTTTACACCTACAGATGTATGTACTGGATCAGTACAACAGGTTACAATTAATGGTACGGACTTTGTAAATGTTATTTCTGTTGATTTCAACGGGATTGTAGTTCCATCAGGATCAATTACAGTTGTCAGTTCAACCCAAATTAAAATAGCTTCATTGCCTGGAGGAGTAACAACAGGGCCAATAACGGTAGTAACATCAGGTGGAACAGCTGTCAGTTCTACTGATTTTATTGTCAACGCTTTGCCAACAGCCACGATTAGCGGCAATGCTACCATCTGTACGGGAGCTTCCACTAACCTATCAGTATCCTTAACAGGTCAGCAGCCATGGAGTATCACCTATACAGATGGGACCACTCCTGTTACATTGAATAATATCACCAGCAGTCCAGCAACGATAAGTGTTTCACCAACCAGTACTAAAACCTACACGCTAACATCAGTCAGTGATGCTAATTGTGTAGGAACGTCAATGAGTGGCAGCGCAGTTGTAACAGTCAACGCTTTGCCAACAGCCACGATTAGCGGCAATGCTACCATCTGTACGGGAGCTT
>JAUZOF010000543.1 GCA_030706585.1 Bacteroidota bacterium | reverse complement strand
ACTGTAAAAGGAACAGATTTTAAAGGCATCAATCCCGGGCAGGACAAGGAATGGGGCGATTGTGGCACACGCGAGAAACCTACGGGACTGGGCATTGTCAATATCAACACCCGCGAAATGGTTATTGCCGGACAAACGGCCAGTGGTAGCGGATTCTGGCACGTCAACGGCTCTTCCGACAAACGATGTGCCGTGGGCGATGATTTTGCACGAAATATCTACCTGATTGACCGCCGCACCCACGAGATGATATTGCTCTCCACCGGACATAAGGCAACGGCCGCCGACCATCCGCATCCTACCTTCAGCCCTGATAATACGAAAATTGAGATTCAGTCCGCGATGCTTTCGGAAGATGGTAAATCTATGAACATTTGTGTGATTCCCGTTCCCGAGAAGTGGTTGAAGCGGAAATAAAATTGAACATTATTGTGCCTGATAGGGGGTGAATTTGTTCAAAATGAGGTGGATTATATTCCATTTTTAAATATGAAATTGCGAAATTGAGTCTTTTTGATAGACTAAAATTATCTTACAGGCATAAAGTACGATTATACATTACTAAGATAGATGGATACCGTAGTTTTGTCATAAATATTTTTCCGTTCGGCCGGAACCGTGATTCATTGTTGAAATGAATGGTTCCTAATTTCAGGCCGCACACAATAATAATTTATGAAGAGACTATTTCTGCTGGTTTGTTTGATGGCTGTCGTTTTTACCGCTCAGTCGAAAGATTATGTTATTACGGATTTCGGAGCCCGTGCCGATAGCATCACGATGAATACTACTGCTATTCAGAAGGTGATTGACCTTGTGCACACCAATGGTGGGGGGACTGTCGTGATTCCTAAAGGAACATTTCTTTCCGGAGCGTTGTTTTTTAAGCCGCATACCAAACTTCGCCTGGAAGAGGGGGCAGAACTTCTCGGTTCCGATAACATATCCGATTATCCTTTGATTCCTTCCCGCATGGAGGGCCGGAAACTCGATTATTATGCCGCACTGATCAATGCTTATCGTGTAGATAGTTTCAGTATTAATGGGCCGGGTAAAATTAATGGGAATGGTTTGCGCTATTGGAAGCAGTTTTGGGCCTATCGTGATTCGTTGAAGAAGGTAAAACAGGAAGCGACCAATCTGGACGTTCATCGTCCTCGTCTGTTATTCATCTGGGGATGTAAGAATGTGCTGTTTCGTAATGTGAAGATGTGCAATGCCGGATTTTGGACTACCCATTTGTATCAATGCAAGAATGTTTTAATCGAACACTGTGATATTCGTTCTCCTTACAAGCCGGTTCCAGCCCCGAGCACCGATGGTGTGGATATAGATGTTTGTAAAGGTGTCACTATTCGCAAATGTTACATTGCAGTCAATGATGATGCGGTTTGTGTAAAAGGTGGAAAGGGTCCGACAGCTCATAAACTTCCTGAAAACGGTATTGTGGAGAATGTCCTGATTGAGCATTGTACGTTTGGCCCTTCGCATTCCACTCTGACCCTTGGTAGCGAATGTATTCATGCGAAGAATATTACCATGCGTAATTGTAAGGTTGACAATACCTGTCCTGTGCTGAAATTCAAGATGCGCCCCGATACATATCAGCTTTATGAGAATGTTACCGTTGAAAACATTACCGGAATGTGCGGCTCCATCATCAATATGGCTCCCTGGACTCAATTTTTCAATCTCAACGGAAGTAAAGAGAAACCCTGCGCTAAAGTCCGCAACATCACTATTTCGAATGTAAAGGTGAAAAGCCTTACTTTTGGCGAAATGCAGGGAAATCCGAATGATTCTGTTTCTGAGATTGTTTTCAAAGATATCAATGTGACCACACCTAAGGCTTCGTTTAAGAATAAATACTCTGATGTGAAAATGGAGAACGTTGTTGTAAACGGTGCTCCATTACAATACCAATAAGTTCCGCAAAGTCGCAAGTATTGAAGGTAACTTCTGGTTCAAGTTTTCAAAACTTGGACCTAAAACAAGAGAAGTTTGTAACTGCTTGAAAGAATATCAGTTTGAAAGCTGAAAACAGGAAAGGCAAAGTCCGCATTGATGGTATTCAATTTCTTTCCAACGCGTCAAGCGGCTTGGAGCCGCGGGACGCTTGTCGCACACCGTCCTGCGGCTCTAAGCCGCTTGACGGATAACCCGAAACAGAAAACAAGTATCCGGCATTGTTAAATTATACGAATATAACCACTTTGCGTCTTAGCGACTTTGCGTTTAGTTTATCTTATTTGACTATTGAGTCATCCTCTTTTCTTACCCTTTCTTCTTCTTTCGGTATTCGGTTGGTGATATTCCCATCGTTTTGGTAAACAGACGGCTGAAATAGAACGGGTCTTCAAAGCCAATCATCATGCAAATCTGGTTAATCTTCAAGTCCGTAAAGTCGAGGTGATGACAGGCCTCCTGTATTTTCAGTTGAATGAGATAGTTGAGGGGCGAATATCCCGTTTTTTGCTGGAACAGGGCCGATAGGTGGGAGGCTGAGAATCCCACGTACCGGGCAATTTCAGCCAATGTAAGTCGCTTGCGGATATTCTCCCGCATGAAGTGAATCGCTTCGTCAACCACATCCCGCTGTGTCTCCTGTTCGCTCGCGCTCTCCCGGTAACTTCTGAGAAACTTCAGTGAACCCAGGAAATGGTAAAATTCCGTGAGGCTGTAGTAGAGGTTATCCTTGCTGTATCCGTTGCGCAGTGTCGCAAACATCTCCTCAAAGAGTTGCAACCGCAATTCGATGCGTGAATCGCTTCCCGGAGATATCCGAACCGGTTTATCCAATCCTTCCGCGAAGAAACCGGCCATCTCTCCATCGAAATGTATCCAGTAGATTGTCCATGGATTATCCGGGTCGCTGCCGTAAGCGTGCGCTTTCCCTTTGGGTATAATGACAAACTGATGTGCGGAGATATTTTGCGTCTCACCCTCTGTCTTAATCCATCCGTTTCCTTCCAGACAATAAATTAGAATATATTGCAGGGATTCCTCTTTACTCCGTTTGCGAAAATGGAATCCGGCTTTTGGGTAAAAGCCAATGTCAGTCATGTAGAGCTTGTTGCTGAAAGGGTTGCTTTTTAGCTCATTGATAATAGATTCAGGCAGAATGATGGCCCGTTCTCCTTTAAATCCGCTTTTGATTTTAACCATATACAGGGTTGATTCGT
>JAUZOF010000542.1 GCA_030706585.1 Bacteroidota bacterium | reverse complement strand
TCTGCAACTCTTTGGCGAGACTCCGGTAAAAAACAATCTTTCGCAATATTAATGCTAACGCTGTCTTGGGGTGTTCTTAATTGAAAGATATGGGCTAATATGAAGAGAGGATGCCCTTTTGGGACACCCTCTTTGTCTTTGGTTGCTTATGCTTATGGCTTTTATTTAACCTCTTCAAAGGTAAATGTGATTGATATACAGTGTGTTATATTTGTATGTAGCAAATATGATGCAGTTGGTTTAGGTGTGAAGTCTGAATATTGTAATTTCAATTGTTTGTTTCTAAACAATAGTCCGTTAGATAAAATCTCAACATTATATGGTGATAGAGCCGTGATAAAGTAGTTCATTGATGTATTGGTGATTTTTGATAGAGTTCGTTTTAATGCCGAGCAGCTCAATAAATCGGTTTAGCATAAATGCATTGAAAAAATCACTTCTCCATTTATTGAGCTGAGTCCATTTGTTTAAAGGGCTTGATATTATTAAAAGATATTGCTTATGAACCTAAAAACCACGACTTTGAGTATTGGCATATTCTTTAGGTTGCTGATAGTTGAGGGTTACTAATTTAAAATGAGGTAGTTGCTTGTATAACAGTTGGTAAGTTTATGGCGTGACGAGGTTGTTTTGGTTAATAAAATGAAAAATACTACATTGCGATGAGTGTTTTTCTTTCTTTATAGCTACTTAATGTGTAGAGTAAATCAATTTACAATGTGGTTTTATTTATGACATGATGAGCTTTTGTCAAAATGAAATTAGGGCTATATAAATGGATATCATAAAACAGGAACTATATTATATTGTTTAATTTAGAAATGAGTTATTTTGTGTTCTAATATTTGGATTAAATACAGTGTGTGTATCACAATGGATTGGCACGCAGGTGTCATTCTGATTTTGAGAATACAGTGTGAAAAATTAGTTCGTTATGATAAAATCACATGTAACTAGAAGGGTATTATACCTTACATTATTTGTACTCTTTTATGGTCATATTTTTGCCCAGATTTCTCTCTCAATAAGGAAACAAAAGATCAAGCAGATTATTCCGGTAATAGAAAAAATCAGCGGATACAATATTTTCTATATCAATGAGATGCCTGATCTCAATTTGGAAAAAGATTTTGTGGTTTCCAATAAATCAATTTCAGAAACATTGGATCTATTATTTCGGGGAACCAGCATTACCTATCAGATAAAGGCTGATAAGCAGATACTCCTGTTGATGAAATCACAGAGAAATAAGGATATAAATCGAACACTTCCTGAGGACAAAAAAAAAATAAAAGGAAAAGTGGTTGACCTGAATCATATGCCCTTAATCGGTGTTTTGGTCAGGGAAAAAGGCGAAAGTACAGGTGCAACTACCAATTCAGCAGGAGAATTTGTCCTTGATGTACGGGAAAACTCAACCCTGATATTTTCGTATCTTGGGTATTTGACTCAGCATATTGCTGTAAATGATAAAAGCACTATAGATGTTGTCATGGCAGACGATTCGAGGTTGTTGAATGAACTTGTGGTTATCGGATACGGTGCCATAATGAAAAAAGACTTGACCGGAGCTGTGGTTACAATTCCGGGCGAAGATGCCTCTATACGAAAAACATCCCAATTGTCCACGGCATTGCAGGGGGCTGTTTCAGGAGTCCTGGTGACCCGGGATAATAATGCACCGGGCTCTGTGCCAAGTAGCATCAGGATAAGGGGAATTACCACCATTGGAAACTCAGATCCACTGGTGGTCGTTGACGGAGTGCCGGGTGATATTAATCAGGTAAATGCCAATGAAGTAGAGAGTATTTCTGTACTGAAAGACGCAGCTTCATCAGCTATATATGGTTCGCGTGCAGCTTCCGGCGTAATACTCGTTACCACAAAAAGGGCAAAAGAAACCGGGATGTCACTCAGGTACTCGGGCGAATTTGGACTGGAGATTCCAACGACACAACCAGATGTGGTGGGAGTGACGCGTTATCTGGGAATGACCAACGAACTGAGATATAATGACAATCCAAGTGGCGGATTATATCAGGCCTATTCAGAAGATCAAGTAAAGAATTGGTTAGCTTACAATCAGACTGATCCAAACCATTATCCTGTTACTGACTGGCAGGATATGATTCTTAAAAAATCAGCCATGCGTCAGACCCAGGTTTTCCAAATCTCAGGCGGAGCGAAGTCGGTGCGTACATTAGCATCTCTTACGTATGATAATATAGACGGCTTATATGCGGATCGTAACTATGAACGCTATATGCTTCGAGTAAATAATGATGTGGTGATAAACGATAAACTTAGTGTAACGATAGATTTCAACGCAAAAAGATCAAAGTATCACCAGCCGGTGTACGACCCGCTGGCCGACATGCGGATGACTCCCTCCATATATGCTGCGGTATGGAAAAACGGTCGCATTGCTGAAGGAAAGTCGGGCGGGAATCCGTATGGATTGATGCTTTTAGGCGGAAGTATGGATCGTTGGTACACATTGTTGGGCGGAAAAGCATCTGTGGATTATAAACCTTTCAGTGGTTTTAATATTTCGGCTGTAATAGCCCCAATATTGAGTTATCTCAAAATAAAATCATTTCAGAAGAAGGCAACCTATACACTTGCTGATGATCCTAATGTCACTGGCGGTTATTTGGAAGCAAATGCTGTTCCTTACAGTACGACAAAACTGTATGAAGAGCGCGACGATAATTATTACATTACTTCACAGCTGATTGCCAGTTATAAGAAGACGGTTGGAGCTCATAATATTGATCTGATGGGAGGTACGGAGAATCATTATGAATATTCCGAAACCCTGACTGCTACGAGAGATGGATATACCCTGAGCTCGTATCCTTATCTGGATACGGGTCCGGAGAGTTTGCGGGACAACGGAGGATCGGGAAAAGAATATGCATATCGTTCTTGGTTTGGCCGCCTGATGTACAATTATGCAGGCAAATATCTGTTGCAGGCCAATGCGCGCAATGACGGATCTTCACGCTTTGCCAAGAAGTACCGTTGGGGAATCTTTCCAGCCTTTTTTGCAGGTTGGGTGATGACAGAAGAACCTGTTATCAAGGAAAATATGCCGGACTGGTTGTCAACCGTTAAGCTCAGAGCTTCCTGGGGGGCCTTGGGCAATGAACGTATAGGGGACTTCCCTTATCTGGCAACGATT
>JAUZOF010000541.1 GCA_030706585.1 Bacteroidota bacterium | reverse complement strand
GTTTGTTGATCCAAAAGGATGATTCTCCTTTTATCAGATTAATAGCTTTGGCAACCGACATGTCTGCATTCAGGTAAAACAGGCAGTGAATATGATCCGGTTGCGAATTGAGCGTATCAATAAATATCTCTTTGGTTCCTGCGTTTTCCTTTATGTGTGACAAAATTTCAGCCCGGAGATGTTGAGCAATAGCGCTTTCTCTGTTTTTGGTGCCCCAAACAGCGTGAATCAGTATTTTTACATAAGCCATAATATAGTTTTTTCAGGGCTAAAGCCCTATCCGTTATTTCATAGTATTGTCTCCGCCCTAAAGGACGGAGTTATAATCATCTGCATCTAGAATCTTTTGAATGACTTTGCATCAATAGTACATGCTTTGTTTCTATGCACTCCCGGCAGTTACCATAACCCCATCCTTCAGGATGGGGCTACCAACATTACGACTCTAATTGGCTTTAGCCATGATTAATCTGTTACTTATTCGGTTTCTTTTATCGGTTTAATTCCATATTCAAATAATAATTTGCCGTCATCTGTTAACTCAAAACCATGAAACCAAACAGAAGTTTCCTTTCCAAAACCACTATTATTGATGAAATTTTCCATTTCATGATTTCTTTGACCAATATCTTTATAATTCGATGTATTAATTAGGAAATCTATTTTAGCCAAATCAAAGAATGCATAAAATGCTTTAGGATTAAGTTGATCAAGAGTAATAATAATGTTGTTTAACTGCTGAAAATCAATTTTTTCATCGATATATGCGGAAAATAGATTAGCAACAATTAGGGTCTGGTTAATTTCTATATTCCTATCTATATATACCATTAATCTTTCTGCAACTCTTTTCCCAAATTGTGGATCTGATTTCAATTTATTTTTAAATTTATTGATTTTATCTATATCGATTGCTTTTTTATTAAATTCACGAATAAATGTCAAAAGTTTTTTTGCAAACCAAAATTGATTAATAGAAACACTTCCCTTAATTACACCTACAATTGTTTTGATGATAGGAATTTCTTTAATCGCGTCATTATCTATTAAATCATCCAAATATATTTCTGAATAATCTATAGACAAATCTAACGTTGGAGTCAAAAGTTGATCAAATAATTCTTGACTGATATTCGCAGATTGTCCTTTAGATAATTGTGAATCGACAATAGTCTTCATATTCGTAATATTTAAATAAAATTATCTGATTTTTTTCAACTGTTAGTTATGACTTCTCTATTTTGTCCCAAATCTACAAATTTCTTCTCACAAAACATGTTTTTTGTTAATTTATTCTCCTAATGCTAAATCAAGCAGTGTTTTTATCATTTTACTGGTATAGCTATTGAACCGAATAAAACTAAAGATAATGGCATTTGACTGCCTGATAAATCATTTTTATTGCTCAACAAATGTCTTTGATCGTCCAACAAATCATTTTGTTTAACCAACAGATGACCTCGATCTCGCAACAAATGGCTTTGTTTACAAATTAAATGAGTTCGATCGCTCAACAAATGGCTTTGTTTTCAAAATAAATGAGTTTGATCTCGCGACAGATGGCTTTGTTTTTAAATTAAATCGTTTTTCTTGACCTATAATTGGTTTTGTTTAAAAAAGAAACGGAGTAATATAGCCTTTTTTGGGCCGTATTACTCCGTCTATGTATTGGAATACGCTGTTTACAGGCGTTGCGACACCTGACGCACCATTTGGGGCTTCCAGCTGCTGAAATCGCCGGCAATGATGTGTTTGCGCGCTTCGCCCACCAGCCACAGATAGAAGGCGAGGTTATGTATCGAAGCTATCTGCATGGCCAGAAACTCCTGGCTATGGAACAGATGGCGCAGGTATGCTTTGGAATAGAACGAGTCGACGTACGATGTGCCCTCGGGATCGATGGGCGAAAAGTCGTCTTTCCACTTCTCGTTCTTCATGTTCATAATACCCTGACTGGTAAACAACATTCCGTTGCGGCCATTGCGGGTGGGCATCACGCAATCGAACATATCGACTCCGCGCTCGATACCCTCCAGAATGTTGGCGGGCGTACCCACTCCCATCAGGTAACGCGGACGGTCATTGGGCAGAATCTCGTTCACCACCTCTATCATCTCGTACATTTTATCGGTCGGTTCGCCCACGGCAAGGCCTCCGATGGCATTTCCTTCACGGTTTTGCGCCGCGATAAACTCTGCCGACTGCTTGCGCAGGTCAGGATAAACACAGCCCTGAACAATAGGGAAATAGGTTTGCGAATATCCGTACTTCGGTTCCGTTTTATCAAAATGCGCAAGACCGCGCGCTAACCAACGATGGGTAAGCTCCATCGATTGTTTGGCATAATTATAATCGGCCGTTCCGGGCGTGCATTCGTCGAAAGCCATAATGATATCGGCCCCGATGATTCGCTGAATATCTACCACATTTTCGGGCGTGAAGAGGTGTTTGGAACCGTCAATATGCGAACGGAAGTGAGCGCCATCTTCTTTCAGCTTGCGGTTGTCGCTTAGCGAAAAGACCTGATAGCCGCCACTGTCGGTGAGTATGGGCCGGTTCCACCCGTTAAATTTATGCAATCCGCCGGCCTTCTCAATAATGCTCAAGCCCGGACGAAGATAAAGATGGTAGGTGTTTCCCAAAATAATCTGTGCCTTGATATCCTCCTTCAGTTCGCGCTGATGTACCGCTTTCACCGATCCCGCCGTGCCCACCGGCATAAAAATAGGCGTTTCAATCGTTCCGTGGTCGGTGGTTATCACACCCGCACGTGCATTCGATTTCGGGTCGGTATGTTGTAATTCAAAATTCAAAGTGTATAGTTTTATGTTTAACGTTTATGTTTATTGCATAGTTTAAAATATCGCCGCTATGCGGCTTAAATCAAACACTTTCTCTCCTATCTACCATAATATCGGCGCTATGCGCCTTGCCCAACCATCTTCTATTGCATACCTATTAGCAAAAGGTATTTGAGAATCTGCACCAACTATTAGCCGCAAAGCGGCGATATTTTGGTAGAAAATGCCAAGTTCAGAGAACCCAAACCGCATAGCGGCGACATCTTAGCTGACATATCTTTATGAACCATCGACCTTCTACGCGTTTTGTCCGACAATCTTCGTTCGCATTCATCATATCAATAGCCTTCACCAAGGTATATGAGAACCTACATCAAACTATTAGC
>JAUZOF010000540.1 GCA_030706585.1 Bacteroidota bacterium | reverse complement strand
GATGCTTCCGGTCCGGAGTGAACAACATAGTGTTTTGCACACGCTGCCGTTTTTAAAAAATGAGGATCGTTACCCTGCATCCCTTGTAAATAGGCAATTCCCATGCGCGAGGTGAGATACGGATCTTCTCCGTAGGTCTCCTGCCCGCGACCCCAGCGAGGATCTCTGAAAATATTAATATTGGGAGCATAGAAAGTCAATCCGGTATATTTACCGTAGTTCTGCATCCGTTGAGCAATGTTGAATTTTGCCCATGCTTCGTCAGAAATTGCTTCACCGATCCGTTTCACGAGATCAGGATCGAAGGTTGCCGCTAAGCCAATGTTTTGAGGGAAAACCGTATCTCGTCCGGTACGTGCAACACCATGCAAAGCTTCGTTCCACCATTCGAACGGGAGCAAGCCCAGTCGCTCAATGCCGGGGGCACTGTTCATCATCTGGTATGCTTTCTCCTGTAGCGTCATTCTCGAAACCAGATCAGCAACACGTTCATCAACCGTTTTGCTCGGATCCTGATAGGGGAACTGCTGTGCAAACAAAGATGTGCAAAAGGCACCGGCAAATAACAAAGACGATAAGAATCGAAATCGTTTCATAGCAACTTATAAAAGTGTCGTTAATTAAAGTTTCGATTTCCAGAGCTCGTAAGCTTCTTTGTATGCCGTTTCATTCTTGGCATCCGGTTCTGTTGATTTCAGCTTTTCGAGAGTTGAGAATGCTTCAACATTCGATTTGTAGATACCGGCACCAATACCGGCACCTTTGGCTGCACCTACAGAACCATCAGTATTGAATAATTCGATGGTGGCTCCGGTTACTCCGGCCAGTGTGTCGCGGAAAATAGAACTCATAAACATGTTGGCAAATCCTGCGCGGATGATACGGGTGTCGATTCCCATTCCCTGCATTACTTCCATGCCGTACGCAAATGCGAATACGATGCCTTCCTGTGCAGCACGCAAAATTTCAGCTTTGCCATGTTTGTTGAAGTTGATGCCATGAATGGAACAGCCGGTTTCTTTATTGCCCAACATACGTTCTGCTCCGTTTCCAAAGGGAAGAATAGAGATGCCGCCGGAACCAATTGCAATTTTTTCAGCCATCGCGTCGATTTCTTTGTATGACATGCTTTCGGGAGCTACGTTCTTTTTCATCCAAGAGTTGAGGATGCCGGTTCCGTTTACGCAAAGCAATACACCGAGGCGTGTTGATTCGGCTGTATGGTTGACGTGAGCAAAGGTGTTTACACGTGATTGAGGATCGTATTTTACATTGCCGTTAACGCCATAAACAACACCTGAGGTTCCTGCTGTTGCTGCAATTTCGCCCGGGTTAAATACATTGAGTGATAATGCATTGTTTGGCTGGTCGCCGGCGCGGTAAGTAACAGGTGTGCCTTCTGCAAGACCCAGTTCTTTGGCTGCAAAAGCAGTCACCTTGCCCTGTTCTGCAAAGGTTGGCAAAATGGTCGGGACAATCGATTTGTCGAATCCGTAATAGTTGAGAATGTCTTCAGATACACAGTTGTTTTGGAAATCCCAGAAAATACCTTCTGACAGACCTGAAACAGTAGTGGTGATATCGCCGGTTAGCTTCATGGCAATGTAGTCGCCCGGAAGCATTATTTTATCAATTTTGGCAAATAATTCGGGCTCATTCTCTTTTACCCAGGCCAGTTTGGATGCTGTAAAGTTGCCCGGAGAGTTGAGCAGGTGAGAGAGGCATTGTTCTTCGCCAATACCTTTGAAGGCTTTTTCACCATAAGGTACGGCACGGCTGTCGCACCAAATAATAGAAGGACGCAATACTTGTTGGTTTTTGTCAACCAGAACCAAACCGTGCATCTGATAAGAGATTCCGATAGCTTTAATATCGCTGCTGTTTACGCCCGATTCGGAGAGTATATTTTTTAAAGCGGCTTTGAAATTGTTCCACCAACTGTCCGGATGTTGTTCTGCCCAGCCTGATTTTAGGGCTGTGATTTCCATTTCTACTTTCGGAGAGAAGTCGGAAGCTACACATTTTCCGTTTTCTGCATTTACCAATGAAGCTTTTACAGATGAACTGCCTACGTCGATGCCTAATAGATACATTATGATAGTGTTTTGTGGTTAATTATTAGTGTTATAATTTAAATTTCAGAGCGTTAATTGTAAATCACTTTATCTGTGCGATTTGTTGTAAATTATTTTATCAAAGCGATAATAACGGGCAGCACGGTGAGCCACATTTTGTTGTTTCTCTTCCAATTGAATGATATAATTGAGCGAGATGAATTTTTTGTGGAAATTACGTATGTCAACTTTCTCTCCGAAAATGACTTCATGCAGATTCCTCAATTCGGCTTCCGTGAATTTTTTTGGCAGGAGCTCGTACATTCCCGTCGGGTCTTCTTCTATTTTCTTGCGGACATAACTCAGGGCTCCTTCCACAACTTCGTTATGATCAAAAGCCAGTTGTCCTATTTCAGATAAATTGCACCAGTGTGCTTCGTATCCATCTGCAAAACCTCTCAGTTTTTGATTGATCTTGATTAACGCTACGTAAGCAACGGTGATGATGCGCCCGATTTTCATGTGGATGGCATTTTCAAGCCAAACGATATCCCGGGGATGCTTGGTTCTGTCGGGAGACCCGAAACTACGAAATTGTTGCAGGTAAATGTTTTTGATGCCTGTTAGTTCGTAAAGAACACGATAGGCTGCATCGTCAAGGTTTTCGCTTTCATAAATCACGCTGCCGGGAAGCTTCATGTCACTATAACGACCTTCCTCGCTTTCTCCCGTACGGGTGATCAGCAAAATCTTCAATTGTTCTCCGTCGAATCCAAAAATGGCACAGTCAACAGATACGTGAGGATAGAGTGATGTTTCTTGCATGGTAGAATAATTTCCGGTCAATAAATAATTTCTATGCAAATAAACATCATTTATTGATTAAAAGCAAGGGCTATTAATGTAAAAAACTGATATACAGATAATTGAACTTTGTATTAAATACAGTAAAGGTTTTCTCTCATAGTGCTGGATTTCAGAAGTGTAGGAGGTGTGCTGCTATTGTAAAAAATACAATAAGGGTTCGTAGTTAAATAATGTCAATGACAAGTTTGATTTTGTACAAAATGGATGTTTTGTGAGGGGGTATATGATAGAGAGTAATATAAAGTTTTTTAGAGGCTCCAAGACTGTTGTCT